>NZ_CP169639.1:0-300000 GCF_042134615.1 Flagellimonas cixiensis | reverse complement strand
TAGTCTTCGTTGGGTCTAAAGCCTCTTGGCTCACCAGCCCACCATCTACCTCTTCTAAAGAAGTTGGGCCAGTTCATGTGGATACCATCGTCAGTTTTGATGGCGGCATCTTCCCAATTCCAGGCATCAAATTGGACGATGCTTGAGGTTCCTGAAATAGTTCCACCTTGAGGTGTTACCTGACCAATAAGCACTCCATTTGGGCGCATACTTTCCACGACTTTGGATTCTGCGTTGTAAGCGATGATACTTCTTACATGAGGAATCATTTCACCGATTTCATCTTGGTCATCACTTGCTCTTACCGCATTCACCTCTACCAAACCTAAGGATTTGGATGGGGCAATAAACCCAGGGTAAACATGTTTTCCTTCGGCATTGATCATGGTTCCAACGGTCGGAGCCATTAAATCTGCACCAATAGCGGTTATTTTTCCATCTTTAAAAATGATGGTGCAATTTTCTATAACCTCACCATTACCAACGTGCGCAGTGGCACCGATGATGGCAATCTGCTCCGATTGTTGTGGCGCAGGGGTTTGTTGTGCATTCAATGAAACCCCAAAAACAATAGCTATGATTAAAAATAGTTTTTTCATGATGTAATTTTTAAAGGGTTTCACATTCAAAGGTTTGTTTCTCACTTTGGACAGGAGTACGTGTTGGTCCTCCTTTTTTTCCTTCGTTCAGCATCATTCCAATAAGTAGATTACGCTCTTTTTTAATCGCTTCGCGCATTTCTTTATCTTTTTCCAAATCGAAGTAAACTTTACCTTCAATCAAGGTTTTTTCTGCTTTTGCGTAGACAGAAAGTGGATGGTCGCTCCAAAGCACTACATCTGCTTCTTTTCCTTCTTCAATACTTCCTACGCGATCATCCAAGTGCAACAACTTGGCAGGGTTTAGGGTAACGGTTTTCCAAGCTTCAATTTCAGACATTCCTCCATATTTAACTGTTTTACCAGCTTCTTGGTTCAATCTTCTGGACATTTCGGCATCATCACTATTGATGGCAACAGTTAAGCCTTGACTGCTCATAATGGCTGCATTGTATGGAATAGCGTCATTCACCTCGTATTTATAAGCCCACCAGTCACTGAAAGTTCCACCTCCAACGCCATGCTCGGCCATTTTATCGGCTACTTTGTACCCTTCCAAAATATGGGTGAAGGTATTCACGCGAAAACCAAATTTCTCGGCTACTTTCATCATCATGTTGATCTCACTTTGCACATACGAGTGACATGAAATGAATCGTTCTCCATTTAATATTTCAGCCAAAGTTTCCATTTCCTCATCATAGCGATAAGGCTCTCCACTTTTCTTTTTGGCATCGTATTCTTTGGCACGTTGGAAGTAATCTGTGTACACTTGCTCAACTCCCATTCTTGTTTGAGGGAATCTCGAATAACTGCCCCAGTTGGATTGCTTTACGTTTTCACCCAAAGCAAACTTGATAAATTTAGGTGCATTTTCGAATAGAAGCCCTTCGGCACTTTCACCCCATTTTAAACGTAGAATGGCTGATTGTCCACCAATTGGATTGGCAGAACCGTGCAATAATTGGGCGGCTGTTACACCACCAGCAAGATCGCGGTAAATACCAATGTGTGTTGGGTCAACAACATCCTCCATGCGTACTTCGGCGGAAGAATTATGTCCACCTTCGTTAATTGATAGTGCGGCAATATGGGTATGCTCATCAATTATACCGGCCGTAAGGTGTTTTCCAGTGGCGTCTACAACTTTTGCACCACCGGCACGAAGGTCTTTTCCAACCTTTGAGATTTTACCTCCTTTGATCAATACGTCGGTATTTTCCAAAATGCTTTCACCGGTCCAAACCGTGGCATTTTTAAACAGAATGGTTTCTTGTTTTGGTTTTGAAGTATATCCGTAGCCTACATTTGGGTAGGTGAGCGACATCAATTGAGGTGCTTCGGTGGTGGATTCTTTGTCTTCTTTTTCTTCAAAAGCTTTGGTACGCGTTAAGGTCGCCATGGATTCGTTTCCGTTTGGATCAACGGCCTTACCTTTAATGGTGCCAGAGTTGTCGGTCACATGAGCAACCCATCTGTAGGAACCAATTTTGTCTTCTGTGAAAGAAAGGTTTAACCAGTCTGCAGAATAATCAATTTTGGAATCTAATTTATCGTCCCCTTTTTTGATTTCAGCCTTTGGCTTGTCTATAGAACCCGTTAAAGAAACCGTGTAGGTGTTTCCACCTAGTGCTAGGTTGTAGTCACCTCTCACATCTTTAATGTCCTTGTTCTGGATGATGTCTTTAGTTCCTTGCACCCAGTTTTCATAAAGAATGGTGCCTTTATCGAAAATATCCCCGGAAGTGATCAAGAAATTCGCTTGACTACCCGTTTGTAAGGAACCAATTTCACCAGTTTTTCCCAAAATTTCAGCAGGAATGGTGGTTAGGGCCTCCAAGGCTTTGGTTTTTGAAAGGCCATAGGTAATGGCTTTCATCAATTTGTCCTTAAGGTCTTTTGGAGACTTTAATCCGTGTAAAGTAATGGAGAAATCAACACCGTTTTCAGCCAATACCTTTGGGTTGGATGGGGCCATGTTCCAGTGTCTCATGTCCTTCAATTCGATATATTGGGCTTGATAAGGATTTGAAACATCATAGGCATCGGGGAAGTTGATGGGAACAATCAACTTGGCATTGGTTGCCTTAATGTCATTAATAAAAAGGTATTCATCGCCACCACCTAAAATAGTGTACTGAACACCAAATTGATCACCAATTTTATCGGCGCGTAGTACATTGCCATTATCACCAGCCGCATAGATTTGCGTTAAACCTTTGTTGGCAATCATAGCTTCCAAAGAACGGTCCTTGGTGTCTATATTGCCTTTACTGTACCAATCCATATCGTGGTACACTTGTCTCATCAAAGCCATGGCACCCATTAAAGAACCTGGGTAGGATTGTGGAGATGTAACACTTTTGGAAAAACTGAAGTATTGTGCCGATTTATCGGAAAGGATACGTTGCGCTTCGCTGGCTTCGTCGTTCAAAGCCACCAGAACTCCGGTTCCTCGTGCAATACCATCTTCAATGTGAGCATTTACGGTACCGAATCCAGCTTTTCTAAGATCACTGGCTTTTTTGGCATCATACTTAAAACTGCTGATGGCATTTTTTTCTGGCATAATGTGGTCGTTCCAATAGAACCCTTCTCTTGTAGGTTCATATTGCGCCGATCTTCCGCCACCTGGGGCACGTTTTGGTTTTTCTACTCCAAATCCAGAGAATACATCGATAAAGGATGGGTAAATGGATTTTCCATCCAAATCCTCAACCACAGCATTCTTTGGAATACTTATGGATTTACCCACCTGAACCACTTTTCCGTTTTGGATAAGCAGGGTTCCATTGTTGATGATTTGCGTTGGAGTTACATAGATCTTGGCATTGGTGAATGCCATGTAATTGTTGTTCTTCTTTGCTTTTACACCGTCGTTGATCGGAAAGTAATCCTGTGCAAACAAAGAAACACCGCCCATGAACAGGAACAGCGCTAAAAGTTTAAGTTTCATACGGTTTTAATTGAATTAGTTGGTTTAAAGATAGGCTTTGTGATAGTTCTTCACAAGTTTCAAAAGTGCTCTGGGTGGGCTTTGCGATAGTTGATCATTAACCCTACCATGGAGTTGTAACTTTTGATGCCTTCCTTTTGGTTGTTCGCCTTTAAAAATGTGTTGAACACAGATTTAAAAACAGGCTCTAGGGGGTTCTCATATTTTTCCCAAAATTCCCGTAATTCTTGAAAGTTTTTTTTCACTCCAACGTGAAGGGTTGGCAATATGGCCTCATAGGCTGCTTCGTCTTTATAAAATAAATCGGAAAGGCAATATCCCAATGCATGGTGATAGGCCGAATACTTAAAGTAGGGGTCGTTGCTTTGTAAAGTGACCAAAGTCCCAATAAAATTAGTGGCATCTTCTGCAGAATACCCCAATTGATGTCCTACCTCATGACCGCTCACCACGGGCAACCTAAATCGCGGAGTGACTCCATTTACTTGTGCTTCATTGGTGAAAGGGTTCAGGTATCCCCCATAGCCCATATAGGTTAACGGAATGCTATAAATTGATGATTTTAGACTTTGGCTTTTGTATTCAAAGTCGGGGTACATGATGCCCAAGAAATCATAGGCTGTTTTTGTTTGGTCAAAAACTTTTTTCCTAGAATTTGAAAGATGTACTGGTGAAATGGAGTCCCCTGTAATCTGTTGTTGATATTGATTGGTTTTTTCAACCAGATATTTTGTGAAATCCACTAATTCGATAGCTGTATATTCACGTTCTATGTTCAGTTTCCATGTTATGGGTTGCCGATGGTAATTCATTCCCCATAAAAAGTGAAAGGCAAAAAACACTATGGAAAGTACAACAATCACATCCTTTAAAAAGTATAGGGGTTTGGAAATGATTTTTTTCCAATGCTTGTATACGTATCGAATGGCTACAATGGTGGCCGCAGTGTACAAAATATCACCAAATGAAAAAGGTAACCAACCGAACAAGGTTCTCAATACCCTTGAAATAATGGGGTAGATGCCATTGCTGTAGTAATCTTCAACAACGTTGGGGTAGCCGGCAATCCATTGCACCAAAAGAATTTGAATTGGCAGTGCAATAAGGATTACGGTTTTGACTTTTTGACGCATCAAAAAAAATGATAGGGTTTAATTTGGTTAACGGCATAAAAAAACCGCACTGAAAAGTACGGTTTTTTTATGTTTTGAGATATACTCTTTTTTATTGGATCCCTACGATTTCAACATCGAAAACCAATGTGGAACCACCAGGAATTGGTCCGTAATCGTTATCGCCATAACCCAAATGTGGAGGGATGAACAAACGAACTTTGTCACCAACTTTCATGGTCAACAATCCCTCACGGAAACCAGCGGCCAATTGGGCATCTGGGCTGTAAGACATTGGGAAAGGTGTATACCCTCCTTGGTCTCTTCTACCTGGATTCAATTGATTGAATTTTTCAGCAATTTCTTGGATGTTGCTGTCAAAAAGGTCACCATTGAACAACCAACCTGCATAGTTTACCAAGGCCATTTGACCAATTTTAGGTTGTTCGCCTTCGCCTTCTTTTAATTTTAGAATTTTAAGTCCAGATTCGGTTTCTTCAGCCTGAGCAATTTGTTCGGTGAATTCAGCTGCCAAATCCTCTTTCATTTTTTTGAATTCTGCTTCGACCAATTTTGCCTCTTCAAAATAGTCGGACATAATTTGAACAGCGTCAAATTTTTTCGCTTCTTTTCCATTGCGAACAATTTCCACATGGTTCATCACCACATCAACTTCAGGCTTGTCTCTTGGGCCAGTTTTAACATTCGCGATGGTATCAACTACTTCAAGTCCGCTAACCACTTCTCCAAAAACGGTATGTTTTCCATTTAACCACGGCGTTTCTTTATGGGTAATGAAAAACTGGCTGCTATTGGTTTTTGGACCTCTGTTGGCCATGGACAAAATTCCTTTTTTGGAGTGGAGTAACGAATCGTTGAACTCATCTTTAAAAGTATAACCGATATTACCACTTCCAGAACCGGTTGGGTCACCTCCTTGAAGCATAAAATCTTTGATGACCCTGTGGAAAATAATACCATCGTAGAATTTCTTGTCTTTGTATTCCTCATTCACAAAAGGATTGTTCCCCTCGGCCAAGGATACAAAGTTGGCCACGGTTACAGGAGTTTTTTGGTACTCCAGTTTAATAATGATGTCTCCTTTGGAAGTTTGGATGTCGGCAAAAATACCGTCTCCCAAATCGGCATATTTGCTCGATTTGCAACCAAATAAAACCAAGGTAAAAGCGGCTATTAGGTAAAGTGATTTTTTCATGTTTAATGTAAAGATTTAGTTTATACTGTCGTTATCAATTATGATCGTGTGTAATACCACCGATGATTTTAATGGGGTTTTTGGCCCAATTTTATTGTTGTCCCCTTGGTAGCCATACGCTTGTGGCGATGGAAACAAAAAGGATGCTTTTTCAGAAATCTTGAGCAATTTCAATGCATTTTGAAGACCAGGGAACAATTGCTGTTTGTCGATTACATAGGATGCGGTTCCAATTTCATCCGCAGTGTAAATAGTGTCGTTGTCCAATGTCATTAAATTGTATGAAAACAATACTTGATCACCTGTTTTTGGTAAATAGGTCGCGGTGTCGTTTTTGGTTTCAAAATAGTACCAAAATCCGTTTGGACTGGACAAGTATTCGTGCAAGGTGTCTTTTTGGATAATTTCTTCAATCAATTTCTCCTCAATAGCCAATAATTGTTTATTGCGTTCAATAGATTCCTTGAAATAGCTCCCAGATTTAACCTCTACAGGTCTTCTAGGTTCAGGTCCACCACAATTGATGAACAAAAGGGCCAAAAGAAATACTAAAACAGGTCTCATGAATTTAATTGGCTTTTATAGTTTTTTAAAATCTCGTTGAATTGGGCAACTGTTTCTTCCATGCTGAGGTCGCTTCTTCCTCCGGCTGCATTATCGTGTCCTCCACCATTAAAATGCTCACGGGCAAACGCATTCACAGAAAAATCCCCAACAGACCTTAGTGAAATTTTTATGATCCCCTCTTCCTTGTTTTCGATAAAAATAAGGGCAAAAATAATATCCTCCAGGGTTAGGCCATAGTTTACAAAGCCTTCGGTGTCTCCTTTTTTGAAACCATGTTCATCCAATTCCTCTTGGGTAAGTGTAATGTATGCCGTTTTATATTCAGGCAATATCACCATATTGCTCAAGGCAACCCCCAATAAATGTAATCTTGATGGTGAGTTGGTATCGAACACCTGTCTATGGATTTCCATGTTTTCAGCACCCTTGTCAATCAATTCTGCAACCACGCGATGTGTTTTGCTCGATGTGGACCTATATTTAAAGGAACCCGTATCCGTCATAATGCCGGTGTAGAGGTTGGTGGCAATTTCTTTGGTGATGCTATCCGTAGCGCCAAGGAAATCGATAAAATTATAGACCATTTCACAAGTGGAGCTCATGGTTACATCCGAATAGGTCACTTTGGCATAATCACTGGGTTGTTGATGGTGGTCGATCATGATAAAATCAACGGTAGACTCCTCTAAAACCGTTTGCATTTGCCCAACACGGGACAGGTCGTTAAAATCCAAAGTGAAAATCAGCGTAGCCCCATCCAAAAAGGATTTAGCCTGACGGTTTTCCTTTTCAAAATTAAGAACAGAATCATTCCCAGGCATCCATTTTAAGAATTTAGGATAATCGTTCGGTGCAATAACCTGTGCAATGTGTCCCATGCCCTTTAAAAATGCATGTAGCGCCAAACAAGAGCCCATGGCATCTCCATCGGGATTCTTATGAGGGATTATGGCAATCTTTTGAGGTTGGGAAAGTATCGACTTTACTGTCGTGATGTCCGCTGAATTCATGCGCCCAAATATACAATAATATAATATAGAGGAAACTCGCTTTATCCTTATTTTTGAAACATCAAAAACCTAACCTATGAACCGATTTACGGCATTGTTTGTTGCTGTTGCCCTATTAAGTGGATGCAAAAAGAAAGTAGAAAACACAACCGTTGAAACTCCAAAACCTGCTGCCGATTTTACCGTTGCCTTTGGTTCTTGTAACATGTCCCAGGAACCCAATCCTTTTTGGGATGATATTTTGGTTGAAGCACCTGATGTTTGGATTTGGGGTGGAGATATTGTGTATGCCGACACGGATGATGTGGACAGGCTTAGGACCATTTATGCGATGCAGGACAGTGTAGCTGGATATGCAAAACTAAAAGCCGAAGTACCCATTATTGGTACTTGGGACGATCACGATTTTGGCCTCAATGATGGAGGTGCAGATTTCTCCATTAAAAAAGAAAGTCAACAAGTGTTTTTGGATTTTATGGGCGTGCCCGCGGATAGCGAGCGAAGAACTCGAGAGGGTGTTTATGCGGCCCACGAATATGAAACGCCAAAAGGTACGGTGAAAGTGATTGTGTTGGATACTCGATATTTCCGAACAGAATTATTGAAAGATGAAGACCCCAATAGACGATATCAAGCCAATTTTGATGAAAATGCCACGGTTTTGGGTAGTGCACAGTGGGAATGGCTCCAAAAGGAACTTGTAGATTCCCATGCCGATTTCAATTTGATTATGTCCAGCATTCAAGTATTGTCCGGGGAACACGGCTTTGAAACTTGGGGCAATTTTCCTAAAGAAGTCGAGAAATTGGAGCAAATGATTGCCGAGTCCAAAGCCAAAGGGGTGATTATTCTTTCGGGTGATCGACATATTTCGGAGTTTTCAAAAACCGAGGTAGAGGGATTGAATTATCCTTTGATAGATTTCACCAGCAGTGGACTCACACATTCCTATTCAAGTTTTAGCGGAGAGCCCAACCAGTTTAGGGAGGGGAAAGTGGTTTCCGATAAAAGCTACGGTATTATTGATTTCAATTTTGAGAACAAAGCGGTGGTTTTTAAAATGATGGGTGACCATGGTACCGTGCTTCAAGAGCTAAAACAAATCTATTAGACCTTGTGCGTTGATTGAAAAACCGTACTTTTGCGCAAAATTCTATAAAAAATGACTGGAAATAGAACATTTACCATGATTAAGCCAGATGCTGTTGAAAACGGATACATCGGTGCAATCTTGGAAAAAATAACGGCTGCTGGATTCAAAATCGTAGCCATGAAGTACACGCAATTGAGCAAGAGAGATGCAGAGGAATTTTATGGCATCCATAGAGAGCGTCCATTTTTTGGAGAGTTGGTTGAATTTATGACCAGAGGTCCTATTGTTGCTGCCATCTTGGAAAAAGACAACGCAGTTGATGATTTTCGTGCATTGATCGGAGCTACCAATCCTGCGGATGCTGCGGAAGGTACTATCCGTAAATTGTATGCCGCAAGTATCGGTGAAAATGCGGTTCACGGTTCTGATAGCGATGAGAATGCTGCCATTGAAGGAGCTTTCCATTTTTCAGGTCGCGAAATCTTCTAAAAACCAGCATATAAAAATTAAGGAAGCCACTCAATTTGGGTGGCTTTTTTTATTTCTCATTTTGAGCAATGTGAAAAATCTCTTTTAGGTTTTAATTAGATTTCTCGTTGCTACGCTCTGTCGAAATGACTACACTTTTATCGCAATACCAATTTCTTTACCAATTCACGTCCCAGTTCTTCATTCACCATTTTAATGATCTTGGATTTGCCCAAGCTCAATTCTTCTCGCAACACGGATGATGAAAGGGAAATAAACAGCGTTTCATTTCTGAGCTCTACGCCGGTGGTGTAATTGTTGACCCCATTGCCCATTAAATTTACCCAAGCCTCACGAACATCCACTTTATCTATACCTTTTTGGAGCTTATTTTCTTTAATGAACTCGTTTAACGCCTCACTTAATGGAAGGTTGGTATTTTGTCTTTTGGCCATTATTGCGGGATTTTAATGGGTTCGAAACGTTTATAGCTATAGGTGACACCTTCATTGTTCACTACTGAAAATGAAAGGGAGTCGAGTTGGACCAATTTTTCCTCCCAATGACTGAATTCATTATCATAACTCATAATAAAAATGTCGTTGGAGGGACTAATAGTCAACTGTTCCACATCATGATTCGAAGTGTCATAAGTGCCACCCAGATTTGCCTGTAGTTTTTTTCGAAATCCTTTACCGTCTTCCAATTGAATGAAGTCGATATTGGAGTTAAGGCCGTACGCTTTCAAACTACCATCAGGGAACTCCACTTCCGAAATTTCCCAATACCCATTTAAATAATGAAGGTCGGATTTAGCTACCGATGGAGCGTTTTTACACGCAATAATGAAAACTAAAAAAAGAAATGGGATTATTTTTTTCATGATGTTACAAGGTAAAGATTTTATAACTCTGATGAATGTTTTTTACCACATTTTCGGTTCGTTCTGGGTGGGTATCGCTTATAAAAATCTGACCGAAATTGTCATTTTTTACCAAGCCAACAATTTGGGATACCCGATGTTCATCCAGTTTATCAAAAATATCATCTAACAATAAAATGGGCGTAGTGCTGGCCAACTCTTTTATAAAATGAAATTGCGCCAGTTTTAAGGCAATCAAAAATGATTTTTGCTGTCCCTGACTACCGAATTTTTTAATGGGATGGCCTGCAATGGTAAAACCAAGATCATCTTTATGGATGCCGACCGAAGTATATTGCAATGCTCGGTCCTTCTCGATATTGGATTCCAATAATTCCAAAAGCGGACGTTCTGAAAGTTGACTTTCATAAGAAAGCAAAATTTGCTCATCCTTTTCAGATATATGTTGATACTGCTCTTGAAAAATAGGAATAAAGGATTCAATGAATTCCACCCTTTTTTTGTGGATTTCCGTTCCCAATCCGTGCAATTGTTCATTATAAATGGCCAAGGTGTTTGGGTCAAAAGTATGGTTGGCCACAAAATATTTGAGCAAAGAATTGCGCTGCGAGATTATTTTATTGTATTTAATAAGGTTCTGCAAGTAGCTTTTGTCCGATTGTGAAATTACCCCGTCCATGAACTTTCTACGGGTTTCACTACCTTCTAAAATTAAATCGCGATCTGCGGGCGAAATCATCACCAAAGGCAAAAAACCAATGTGTTCCGAAAACTTTTCATAGGGCTTCCCGTTGCGCTTTATGACTTTTTTAGTGCCCTTTTTAAAGGAGCAAATGATTTTTTCGGTTCGATTTTCTTTTTCAAACTCTCCCTCAACCACAAAAAATTCGGTACCGTGCTTTATGTTTTGGGTAGAAACCGGATTAAAGTAACTTTTGCCAAAACTAAGGTGGTAAATGGCATCCAAAACATTGGTCTTTCCCACCCCATTGTCACCCACAAGGCAGTTGATTACGGGGTCGAATTCCAAGGTCTTGGAATCAAAATTTTTGTAATTGACTAAAGATAAATGTCTTAAAAACATATAGAATTTGAGGAACAAAGTGGGTTTTACAGGATGCCTATACAAAATAGGGTTTCAAAAATAACGAATAAATTACCTTTTGGTTTTGGATAAAAACTTTATTTTTGCGCGACCAATTAAATGACGGATGGCAACATACAAGAAGAGAGGCTTTAAGCCAAAGAATAAGGCAGAAGAAGCTCAGATAGAAGAACACGACAGTACAACGGCAGAGGTATTCAATACCTTGGATGAAGGTGCTTCCAAGACTGAAGAGTGGGTTCAGAAGAACCAAAACTATATTTTGGGGGTAATCGGAGCGATTGCTGTTGGGGTATTGGCGTACTTGGGATATTACCAATTTATCCAAAATCCAAAAGAAGCTTCTGCAGCCAACGAATTATTTTATCCACAACAATATTTTGATCAGGCTTTGGCCAGTGAAACCGAAAGGGATTCATTGTTTACGTTGGCATTGAATGGTGCTCAGGGTAAATATGGTTTCTTGGATATTATCGAGGAATACAGTGGAACAAAGGCCGCGAACTTGGCGAAGTATTCTGCTGGAATGACCTATTTGAACTTGAACCAGTACGATCAGGCAATTTCGCATTTGGAAAGTTTTTCTTCGGATGACGACATTATGGGAGCTATGGCCAAAGGAGGTATTGGAGATGCTTTTGCACAGTTGGAACAGTTGGAAGATGCTTTGGATTATTATGAAAAAGCCATTGCTCATAGCGATAACGAATTCACAGCACCTAGATTTTTATACAAAGCTGGTGTAGTTGCCATCGAATTGGGCCAAAAGGACAAAGCACTTGGATATTTTGAGCGCATCAAAGAAGAGTATCCGGGATCAAAAGAAGGAAATGGCGTAGAGGCCTTGATTGGAATGGCCCAAAACTAAAACATGGCCACAGAGAACAAAAACTTATCCGTTTACGATAAAAATAAAATCCCAAACGCGAAGAATCTTCGGTTTGGGATTGTTGTTTCTGAATGGAACGACGAAATTACCGAAGCCCTGTATCAAGGCGCCGAAGAGGCATTGTTGGATTGTGGGGCTGCTACAAAAAATATTTTGCGTTGGGATGTTCCTGGTAGCTTTGAGCTTACTTTCGGATGCAAAAAGATGATCCAGACCCAAGAGGTGGATGCCATTATTGCCATCGGAAGTGTAATTCGTGGCGAAACCAGTCATTTTGATTTTGTGTGCAGTGCCACTGCAGAGGGCATCAAAGATTTGAACGTAGCTTACGATGTGCCTGTGATTTTCTGTGTGTTGACTGATGACAATATCGAGCAATCGCGAGCCAGAAGTGGAGGGAAACACGGAAACAAAGGAACGGAAGCTGCTATTGTCGCCATTCAAATGGCGGTTTTAGGGAAATAGGAGAGAAGTTCAAGCACAAGTTCAAGTTTCAAGTTCAACGCAAAATCAGGGTTCAGGTTTCAAGTTCAATGCTTTCTGTCAATCTATTGTTCCAACCAACTAAAAATCCAACATTCCAAAAATCAAGTAGTCCAATCTACCAATAATCCACCCACTGTTAACATTTTTTGGGAGAACCGCTCGACCCCTTTTTCCTATTTTAAGTACCTTTGAGGTTACACGGATATTAAAGCCATGCGAAACCCTTTAAAGCTTAGGAAAAATAAAAATTTTGATTACTCCCCTCGTTATTATAAGGGCGAGGGCAATCCGTATAAAATAGAACACAAACTAGATCAGTTTCGGAGTACCGCACATGCCAATAGAGGGCTCAAGAATAAGTTGACCACTGCAATGGACGATTTGCAAACGAAGGGGGACAAAAACCTAAAACTTCGCTTTTGGATCATTGTTGCCATATTGGTATTGCTGTTTCTCTTTATTATTGACTTCGATCTATCTATATTCTGGAATCCATAATGGCGGATATCATCAAGCTTTTGCCAGACCATGTCGCCAACCAGATAGCTGCAGGGGAAGTGGTGCAACGTCCTGCTTCTGTGGTTAAGGAGCTAATGGAAAATGCCATTGATGCAGGAGCTGAATCCATCAAATTGATCATCAAAGATGGGGGTAAAACCCTGATTCAAGTGGTGGATGATGGTATGGGGATGAGTGAAACGGATGCTCGATTGTCTTTTGAGCGCCATGCAACCTCCAAGATTTCTTCTGCTCAGGACTTATTCAATTTGGAAACCAAAGGTTTTAGGGGCGAAGCTTTAGCTTCTATTGCTGCTATTGCACATGTAGATATGCATACCCGTCCTGCATCCAATGAGGTGGGAACGCATATTAAAATAGAAGGCAGCAAAATTGTATCGCAAGAGGTGGTGGCCACGCCTAAAGGAACTTCCATTTCGGTGAAGAACTTGTTCTTTAATATTCCAGCACGACGGAACTTTTTAAAATCCAACCAAGTTGAACTTCGTCACATCACGGATGAGTTTCATCGTGTGGCTTTGGTGCATCCCAATATTGAGTTTCATTTTTACAATAATGGGTCGGAGATTTTTAATCTTCCGAAAACAAAACACCGCCAACGAATTGCCCATATTTTTGGAAGCCGAATGGAGAACAGATTGGTCCCTGTAGGCGAGGAGACCGAAGTGGTAAAGGTTTCAGGGTTTATTTGTAAGCCAGAGTTTGCCAAAAAGAGTAGGGGGGAGCAGTTTTTCTTTGCCAATAACCGCTATATAAAAAGTCCATACTTACATCATGCAGTGACAGCAGCGTTTGAAGGTTTGATTAAATCGGAAATGTATCCTGGGTATTTTTTGTTTTTGGAAGTGGATGCGAGTTCCATCGATATCAATATACACCCTACCAAAACAGAGGTGAAATTTGATGACGAGAACACCTTGTACGCAATTCTTCGTTCCACCATTAAGCATAGCTTAGGTCAGTTCAATGTGGCTCCAGTGCTTGATTTTGATCATGACCCCAATTTAGATACGCCTTATGCGTATAAAGAAAAAGGTGCAGTGTTGCCCAAGGTGACGGTCGATGCCGCCTTTAATCCGTTCCAAGAAACAGTAAAAAGTAAAACTTCTGGCGGCAGCTCTTTTCAAAAACAAAGTGCAAAGGGATGGGAAAATCTGTATGAAGGATTGGAAAAAGAAGTGGATGAGGAGCAGTTCAGTAGTTTGATCATTGAATCGGAAAGTGATGAACAAGGAACACTCTATGATGGGGAACAGGCTGAAGAGCACATGGCTTCCACCTTTCAATTGCGTAGAAAATATGTGGTGAGTACGGTAAAGTCAGGTATGTTGGTGATTCATCAAAAACGAGCCCATGAACGAATTCTTTTTGAAAAGTTCCTAAAGGAAATCACCGTAAAAGAGGGGGTGAGCCAACAGTTATTGTTTCCCTTAGAGCTAAGTTTTAACCAACAGGAACTAGGAATACTGAAAGATATAAGTGAAAGTCTGACAAATATTGGGTTCGCCTTTGAAAGTTTGGAACAGGAAACCGTAAAAGTGACAGGTGTGCCCTTATTGGTCCCTGAATCGGGAATTGGTACGGTTTTAGATCGCTTGATAGCGGACTATAAAGAAGGGTATGGAAATGGTTCCATTTCGCAAGCCGAAATGTTGGCCAAAGTATTGTCTAGAAATCTTGCCGTAAAAACAGGTGAAATTCTCGACCAAGAATCCCAAATGGCACTCGTGAACAATTTGTTTGCCTGCAAGGAACCGACCTTGAGTCCTTCACATAAAATAACATACACTATTATCTCTGAAGGGGATATCGATAAAAAATTCAGCTAAATGGGTAAAATGACCGAGGCAGTGAAACACATTTTGATCATTAACGTGATCATGTTTTTTGCCACACAATTGTATGGGGACCAGATGTTTCAATGGATGTCACTTTGGTTTCCCAAAAATCCCAATTTTGAATGGTGGCAGATTATTAGTCATATGTTCATGCACGGAAACCTGATGCACATTGTGTTCAACATGTATGCACTTTGGGCTTTTGGTACACCTTTGGAACGTATTTGGGGTAGAAACAAATTTTTATTCTTCTACTTTTCGGCTGGTTTAGGCTCTGCGGCATTGCACAGTGGTGTTAATTTTTATCTATTCAACGAGGGAATAAGTGCGTTGGAAGGAGCTGGCATAGCCAAAACACAGATAATGGATATTTTGGCTAACGGACAATATAGTCCAGGGTGGTACAATATCGCATCCAAAGGAACTATTGATAACATGCTTTCGGCATTCAATACGCCTGCGGTTGGGGCTTCAGGGGCCATTTATGGTATTTTGGTGGCCTTTGCTTTTATGTATTCAGAAGCCAAATTGATGCTTATATTTTTACCGGTGCCCATAAAGGCCAAGTATTTTGTACCTATTTTAATCGCTGTCGATTTAATTTTCGGTATCGGCAATGTAAATACTGGAGTAGCACACTTTGCGCATATTGGCGGTGCTTTAATTGGATTTATAATGATGTGGTACTGGAAAAAGGACCAGTTTAATAATAATCGTTGGGATTAATTATGACAAGTGGAGGACTTCAATACCAATTTGCTCGGCTTAGTATAGCGGAGAAGCTCATTGCGGTAAATGTGCTGATTTTTCTATTGGAGGGATTGTCCAAGGCGCTTTTCGGATTTTCCTTTGCTGCATGGTTTCAACTTCCAAAGGACTTTATTGAATTTATAGGTCAGCCATGGTCTTTGTTCACCTATTCTTTTTTACATGCAGGATTGGGTCATATATTTTGGAATATGATCATCCTTTACTTTGCCAGCAGGATTTTTTTAAATCTGTTTGATGGGCAACGCTTTATCAATGTCTATTTCTTGGGTGTAATTTTAGGAGGAGCATTGTTTCTTTTAGGATATAATGTGTTCCCCACCTTGGTGAATGCCAACACGGCATTGATTGGTGCTTCGGCAGGAGTAAATGCTGTTTTGATTTTTGTTTGTGCCTATATTCCAAACCAGGAGGTTCGTCTGTTCTTTTTCAATATTAAATTATGGTACATCGGGGCCGCTCTTGTGATTAAGGATTTGGTGCTCATCGGTATGGGCGAAAATATCGGAGGTGGATTGGCCCATTTGGGTGGGGCTTTGCTAGGTTATGTTTATGCCAGGCAATTGTTCAAAGGAAATGATATAGGAGCGGGTTTCACCAAACTAAGGGATGCGATAGTTCAACTTTTTAAACCAAGGGAGAAAAAAGCTCCGATGAAAACTGTGTACCGAAAGAAAACGGAGGCTCAAACCAAAGCCCAGTACGACAAACAAGCCAAGCAAAAGAAGATAGATTCCATTTTGGATAAGATCAGTAAATCGGGCTATGAAAGTTTGTCGAAGGAAGAAAAGGACTTTTTGTTCAAAGCAGGTAAAGAGGATTAAATTGTGAAAGGGCTTTCGATTTTTGATAGGGTGGTGTATTTTTTGAATACCCTTCTTGCATTGGTGTTGGGTGTCGCCATCATCGTTTCATATATTCCAGTAAAACAAATTTCTTCACTATCTGTTGTGAGTTTAGTGGTGCCGTTACTTGTGATTGTCAATTTGGTTTTTGTTTTATATTGGCTTTTACGAGAAAAGAGAAATATCTTACTTTCAGTTCTAATACTTCTTGTTTGGTTAATTTTATCAGGTCCTTTTTTTCTTTTTAATTCTGCTGAAGAGAGTATTCAAAATAAAAGTGAAGACACATTTTCAATAATGTCCTTTAATGCTAGAAGTTTTAATTATTCTAAGCTTTTGGATATCGAAAATGTTGAAGAATTAATTTATGATTTTGTATCTGAAAAGGATCCCGATATCGTTTGCTTTCAAGAGACACTATATGCTTTGAAACGAAATAACGCTTTGTCTCAATATAAATATAAGTTTGTTGACTTTGTTTACGGAAAACATAGTGGAAAAGTAATTCAAGCAATTTATTCCAAGTTTCCAATTTTAAATATAGATTCTATTTCATTTCCAAGGAGTGCAAACAACGCTATTTTTGCTGATATTTTGATTCATTCCGATACTGTTAGGGTTTACAACGTACATCTACAGTCATTTAAAATAGACCCTGAACTGTATGCCATACAAAATGAAGAAACAAGTAAGCTTTTTGGCAGATTAAGCTATGCCATGCGAAAGCAATACGAACAGGCGGATTTAGTCCGAAAGAATATGTATGAGACCAACTATAATAAGATTGTACTTGGTGATTTTAATAATACACAGTACTCCAATATTTATAAGGCAATAAAAAGGGATATGACCGACACCTTTTTAGAAAAAGGGTCAGGATTTGGTCGCACCTACGATCTAATGGGGTTTCCACTAAGAATCGACTATATTTTGGCCGACCCCGAATTTGAAGTGCTTTCCCATCAAAATTTTGAGGTCAAATTATCCGATCATTATCCGATTATGGCTACTTTGAGATTGCCGTTACATGAGTAGGCAGTCCAGACCATCTGCAATAATATGCAGTATTAAGGCTAAGCCAATTATTCTTGTTACCCGAAAAAAGGGTAGAATTGAATAAACAATAATCGCCCAATAACTGTGCAACGGATGAAAACCAATGCTACATCGGTTAGGGTCAAAAAGGGGATTGGCAAATAAATGGTCAATATCGATGATTATTCCAGCAAGCAGAATCAATGCAACTTTTACTTTTTGATCCTTAAAAAACCAAATGGTAATAAGTATAGGGACTATAAAATGAATGCCGTAATGTACAATATGCCTAAGCATGACGGGTAAAATCCAGAGGTTGACCTTTGAGGTAGGTAAGGGTATTGGTACCTTCGTTGAACAAAAGGTCCAAAACACTTAAATTGGACAAAAAACCATGGCGTTCCTCAAAAACTTGAGGGTAAGTTTCCAATTCAAATGGTTTTTCTTTTTTAGCATCTACTAAAAATCGTGCATCAACTAAGTTATTGGGAACTACCTCATAGGTATCTGTCCTATCTTTGCTAATCGATATTCCAATACAATCTGCAATGGTTTCAATTGTTTTTACATTAAAATCGAACAGATTGTTTTCAGAGCCTTCATAAAGAGGACGAATATCATCCTCATAAAATTCAAAAAAGGGAGAGGTTCGATAGGCAGTTTCCAATGTTCGCCAATGTTCCTTTTTCCAATTGTAGCTATTCTCGGTAATAACGTCTATATATTTCTGCCTTCCTTCCTTCCCTCCTAAATGTTTTACAGGGATATTTAGCATATGTTTGCCCTTATCTGTTGAAATATAACAGCGATTCCTATAGGTCTGCTTTTGAAAATTGTCCTGCGCCTCCCACACCACCTCATGTTGCACGATGGCAGCAAATGTAGCAATGCTAGGAAAATAGCTAGGATGGAGCAATATGTGTTTATCTGAGGATTTGATAATGCCGTGTTTTGTGAACTATTTGGTTTGATGATTTCTAAGCGCATTGAGCTTGTTGGTGATGCTCTCTAGTTTTATTCTTAACTTAATATAGTTTTCTTGAGAAATAAATCCTAATTCAGTTGCTAGAATGAGTTGGTTTAATACTTCAACTGCAGACCCAAAGGAAATAGTTGTAAAGTGAGCTTTGTCCCTATTGGTCTTTCTAGCGGAACCTTCAGCAACGTTGGAACATATGGAAACTGACGCCCTCCTTAATTGTGAGGTGATTCCAAATTTCTCACTTTCTGGAAATAGATTTGTAATTCCATAAATTTCTATAGTGAAGTCTTTTGCTTCCTTCCAGACATCAAGTTTTTCAAAAGAATAGATATACATTCCAACAAATCAAATTAACGAATGGTCAAATTCACCCGTTTTGTTTCTTTTTCTTGCGGAAGAAATCAAAAATAAACCAACCGGCCAAGGCAGCTACAAAATACCAGAAGTAAGAAACAGGTTCACCGCTTCCACCAACTGTAGTGAAAACACGGTTCCAACGTACTCTCCAATTGGTGATGCCTTCCCTAAAGTTGTCAAAACTCATCCAAAGGAAAACAGGCTTACCAACAATGTGATCTGCAGGAACGTAGCCCCAAGTTCTACTATCCTCGGAATGGTCACGGTTATCACCCATCATCCAATAATAGTCTTGCCTAAAGGTGTAAGAGTTCGCTTCTTGTCCGTTGATGAATACTTTGTTTCCAGTGACCTTGACATCGTTGTGTTCGTAATCACGGATAATTTTTTTGTATAATGGTATTGTCTTCGCATTGATTTCAACCGTAACACCTGCCTCAGGAATATAAATGGGGCCAAAATTATCGTTGTTCCAAGGGTACAAATTAGGTTTTTGTGGAAATGTATTTCCACCGTACATGCCTTTAGGGTCAATGGTTTTAACCACAGAATCAATTTCTGGGTTATTGTGTAGTTGTGTAACCATTTCATCCGTAAGGTTGGCCATTCTGGATAGTGGTTTTTCTTCCGAAAGTGAAAGTCGTAATTGTCGGATTACGTTCGTGGGAATCCCTTTTTCCGTGGTGTACAGCTCTATTTTGCCATCTTCGGTAGGCTTAGCTCCAGAAACATAAGGAGCAAGGGCATTGTATTGCGCTTCATTAATGTTGGTGGCTATATATTTACGAACATAATCAGAAGCATCTACTTCTTCCAAATAACGACTAGATACGCCATTTTTTGAATAGATGTCATATACAAACATCGGTTTGGCACGATCAGATAGTTGCAATTTTTCACCATCAATGTAAACATCTCCATTTATTACCGATAAAGAGTCTCCTGGTGTACCAACACAACGTTTCACGTAATTGGATTTTTTGTCTATGGGCTTTTTAACAGCCTTATCTGCCCTAAAAAATTGCACCAAGGTATCCGATGGTAAACTAAAAACAACTATGTCGTTCTTTTTTACCCTTTCAAAACCTGGCAATCGCATGTATGGCAACTGCAATTTATTTATCCAAGACGTTTTATAGGTTTCTGGATTTACATCGGCCAAATACGACCTTGTTCTAACTACAGGTAGGGTATCGTGAACCATTGGGGCGGCCAAGGTGGTCATGGGAACCCTTGCGCCAAAATGAAATTTGCTAACGAACAGAAAATCTCCTACACGCAGGGTGCGTTCCAAGGAACCAGTTGGGATTACGTAGGGTTGAATAAAATAGGTGTGTACAAAGGTGGCCGCAACAATGGCAAAAACAATGGAGCTTACCCATTCGCCCAATCCTGTTTTTGGTTTTAGGTCTCTATCTTCTATGTATTTTACATCTTCAACATAGTTGATATAGTAGGTGTAAAAACCAAGAGTTAAAATCACCAACCACGTATCCAACAATGAGCTTTTACCAAAACTACGGATGGTTTCTACCCAAACTACTGGGAACATCAATAAATTGATAATGGGAATGAACAACAATAAAACCCACCACCAAGGTCTATTGATGATTTTCATTAAAACAATACCATTATAAACCGGGATGGCTGCCTCCCAAGCTTTTCTGCCAGCTTTTACGTATAGTTTCCAGGTGCCCAAAAAGTGGATGACTTGGATGAGGAGGATAAAAATAATCCACTGTGTACCGTCCATATAATAAGTTTCTTAGTAAGACTCGTGGTCTTTATTCTTGTTACGTTATTTAGCTTAGGTTTAACACATCTTTCATGGAAAAGACCCCTGTTTTTCCAACAATCCATTCCGATGCAATTACAGCGCCAAGGGCAAAACCTTCACGATTGTGTGCTTGGTGCGTTATCTCAATTTTGTCCACGGCACTTTCATAGGCAATGCTATGCGTTCCGGGTACCATGCCTTCTCTAATGGAGCTAATGGGAATGATTTTGTCTCCCGATTCTTTCAATTTCCATTGCTCATAGGGAGTGTTATCAATAATACCTTCGGCAAGGGTGATGGCCGTTCCGCTAGGTGCATCCAATTTTTGGGTATGGTGAATTTCCTCCATTGAAACCTTGTACTCTTCCAAATTGGCCATCATTTTGGCTAGTTGGGCATTGAGTTCAAAAAAGATATTCACGCCCAGACTAAAATTAGAGGCATAAATAAAAGCTCCTTTATTTGTACTGCAGATTTCCACCGCCTCTGCATATTGTTCCAACCATCCCGTGGTGCCACAAATTACGGGAACACCATTTTTAAAACAGTTGGTAATATTCCCAAAAGCAGATTCAGGAGTACTGAAATCAATGGCAACATCCATGGAATTGTAATCTATGGGTTGCGACGCATCGTCTATTTTTGCAATAATGGTATGGCCTCTTTTTTGAGCGATCTGCTCAATCATTTTTCCCATTTTCCCATATCCAAAAAGACCAATATTCATAAGCTAAAATTTTACCACCAGAGCCATGCCGTAATTCGGCTGGTTGGTAAAGGGGTTGATGTCGAGAAACGGCTGAAAATCAACTGCAAGATTATCATCGACATTGTATTGTTTTAAATGAGAGTCCACATTGGCGTCAATAATGTTCAGGGCATAAAGCGCAATGGTAATTACCAGGGCCAAATCCCTGTCTCTTTGTGTGTTTTCCTGTGCTTCTTGTAGTGCTTCTAAAGTTAAATCCGGACCTTCTCCATCTCCGTTCAAATCAAAAAACTCATCATCGGTAAATCCTGCGGACCGCCTCTTAAAAGCATTCCGTGCCCGACGATATTCGGTGTTATTATAGGAGTAGACATAGATTCCGGTTCCG
Organism: Flagellimonas cixiensis; assembly: GCF_042134615.1. Taxonomy (GTDB): domain Bacteria; phylum Bacteroidota; class Bacteroidia; order Flavobacteriales; family Flavobacteriaceae; genus Flagellimonas; species Flagellimonas cixiensis. The sequence continues at coordinate 278,398 of NZ_CP169639.1, read as the reverse complement.
ATGGCTCCCCAAACAATGGGGGCCTTCCAGTATCGTTTATTGTAAATCTGTCCCAATCCTGGTAAAACAGCAGAGTAGAAGGCGGCTTTACTGGGGGCTAGGGGATTTATACTTTTTTCTTTTCGTACTTCTTCAAAAGTAACACCCTCTCCTTCAATTTGTTGGGTGGGTTCTATTACTTCGGTTTGAGGAACTTCTGTAGGCTCACCTTCTTTCTCTTCTTGGGAAAAGCCAGTATGGAGAAACAGCAAGAAAAAGAGCAAAAAAAATAGGTTTTTAATCACCAGTAAGTATTTTTTTGATACGCTTGAATTCCTCTTCTGAATGAAACGGAATTACAATCTTCCCTTTTCCATTCGATGAAGTTGTAATGTCTACTTTGGCTGCCAAATGGTCCTTAATGGCTTTTAACCCTTTTGTAACAAATTCAGGAGCTTCTTTTACATCTTTTTTCTTTTCGGAAGCGGAACCTTGAGGCTCTTTTAAAGATTTCACCAATTTTTCAGTATCTCTTACCGAAAGTCCATCGGAGACCACTTTTTCATAAATGGCAATCTGCTCTTTCTTTTTGTCAATGTTGATAAGTGCCCTACCGTGACCCATGCTGATGAAACCATCGCGCATTCCTGTTTGGATGATCGGGTCAAGTTTTAAAAGTCTAAGGTAATTGGTAATGGTGGAACGTTTCTTTCCGACTCGGTCGCTTAATTTCTCTTGGGTGATTTCAATTTCATCAATCAACCTTTGATAAGAAAGGGCAATTTCAATAGGGTCTAGATCTTGCCTTTGAATGTTTTCCACCAATGCCATTTCCAACGATTCTTGGTCGTTGGCAATACGGATGTAGGCGGGAATAGTTTCCAAGCCCACCAATTTGGAGGCACGGAACCTACGTTCACCAGAAACCAACTGGAATTTATTGAAATCCAGCTTTCTAACCGTAATGGGCTGTATAATGCCAAGTTCTCGAATGGAACTGGCCAATTCCGTAAGGGCTTCGTCGTTAAAGTTGGAGCGGGGCTGAAAGGGGTTCACTTCAATGGACTGAATGTCCAATTCCACTACGTTGCCGATAACCTGGTCCGCATTTTTGTCCGAAACGGATTGAATATCGTTCTCCGGATCTTTTAAAAGCGCGGACAGGCCTCTACCCAAAGCCTGTTTTTTTGTTGCTTTCGCCATTTAAACTTTCTCCTTGTTTTTCTTCAAAATTTCGTTGGCCAAGTTAAGATAATTTGAGGCGCCTTTGCTACTTGCATCATATTTTATAATGCTTTCACCATAACTTGGGGCTTCACTTAGCCGCACATTTCTTTGTATGATGGTGTCGAAAACCATATCCGCAAAGTGTTTTTTCACTTCTTCCACAACTTGGTTGGACAGGCGTAACCTCGAATCGTACATGGTCAACAACATGCCCTCGATATCCAAATCGTTATTGTGTATTTTTTGAACGCTTTTTACCGTATTTAACAGTTTTCCAAGTCCTTCCAAAGCAAAGTATTCGCATTGGATGGGAATCATAACCGAATCTGCAGCGGTAAGCGCATTAAGAGTCAATAGACCCAAAGAAGGAGCACAGTCAATCAATACAAAATCGTAGCGGTCGCCCAAATCTTTGAGCGCTTCTTTCAACATGTATTCGCGATTGTCTTTGTCTACCAATTCAATTTCGATGGCCACAAGGTCGATGTGTGCAGGTACCAAATCAACATTTGGGGAATCTGTTTGGATGATGACTTCATCCACGCTCATGGTATGTTCCAGTAATTGGTAAGTGCCCTGTTCCACGGAATCTACATCGATTCCCAAACCGGAAGTTGCATTGGCTTGGGGGTCGGCGTCAATCAACAACACCTTTTTTTCCAATACACCTAGGGATGCTGCAAGGTTTACCGTGGTGGTAGTTTTACCTACACCTCCCTTTTGGTTTGCTATTGCAATAATCTTGCCCATTTCATAGTAAGTTAGGTGCTAAAAATACGATTATTTGGGACGCGATAAAATGTAAATTGTTAACAGTGCGTGAATAACACTGTGTTTCAGCGTTAAATAAAGTTAATCTTGTATTTCTTAGGTGATTAAGTAGGCCTAATCCAACAAAATGTTGAGGATTTCGATGGCGGCCTCGGCTATTTTGGTACCTGGTCCAAAAACAGCCACAGCTCCATTGGAAAGCAGATGGTCGTAGTCTTGCCTTGGAATTACGCCTCCCACAATCACCATAATGTCTTCCCGACCATAGTTTTTGAGTTCTTTTACCACCTCTGGCACAAGCGTTTTATGCCCACCGGCCAAGGATGAAATGCCTAAAATATGCACATCGTTTTCAACCGCTTGTTTGGCTACTTCTGCAGGTGTTTGAAACAAGGGTCCAATATCCACATCAAAACCGAGGTCGGCATAGCCGGTGGCAACTACTTTGGCTCCGCGGTCGTGTCCATCCTGACCCATTTTGGCGACCATGATCCTTGGTCGTCGACCTTCCTGATCAGCAAAGTCATCGGCCATTTTTTGAGCCTTTTTGAAGCTTTCGTCGTTTTTGATTTCTTTGGAATACACGCCAGTAAAGGATTGGATTTTTGCTTTGTAACGACCGAATGCAGTTTCCATGGCATCGCTAATTTCGCCAAGGGTAGCACGTTCTTTGGCCGCTTCTACAGCTAAAGCTAATAAATTTCCACGGTCAGTATCGTTTTGGGAGGCTTTTTTGGCTGCTTCTTTAAGGGCATCCAAGGCTTTTTCTACGGCAACAGTGTCACGAGTGCCCTTAATGTGTTCCAACCGTTCTATCTGTTGTTTGCGCACCTTGGCATTGTCCACTTCCAAAATTTGGAGATCATCCTCGTTATCTAATTGATATTTGTTCACCCCAACAATAATCTCCTGACCGCTGTCAATTCGAGCCTGTTTTCTGGCGGCTGCTTCTTCAATGCGCATTTTGGGAATTCCCTTTTCAATGGCTTTGGTCATGCCACCGAATTTCTCCACCTCTTCAATCAGTTTCCAAGCCTCTTCGGCTATCTCATGGGTTAATTTTTCTACGGTATGACTACCTGCCCAAGGGTCAACAGTTCGGCAAATATTAGTTTCTTGTTGCAGGTAAATTTGTGTGTTTCTTGCAATTCGTGCTGAAAAATCGGTGGGTAGTGCGATGGCTTCATCCAGTGCATTGGTGTGAAGACTCTGGGTGCCGCCGAAAGCAGCTGCCATAGCTTCAATGGTGGTTCGGGCCACATTATTGAAAGGGTCCTGCTCTGTTAAACTCCACCCACTGGTTTGGCTATGGGTTCGGAGCATGAGTGATTTTTCGTTATTCGGACTGAACTCCTTAACCAACTTGGCCCAAAGCATACGTCCTGCCCGCATTTTGGCTATTTCAGTGAAATGGTTCATGCCAATACCCCAAAAGAAAGAAAGTCTAGGAGCAAATTCATCAATTTTTAGCCCCGCTTTTATTCCTGTGCGAATGTATTCAATGCCATCGGCCAAGGTGTACGCCAATTCCATGGCAGCTGGTGCTCCAGCTTCGTGCATGTGGTAGCCAGAAATACTGATACTGTTGAATTTTGGCATTTTTTGACTGGTAAACTCAAAAATATCGGCCACAATTTGCATGGAAGGCGTAGGCGGGTAGATGTAGGTGTTTCGAACCATAAACTCCTTGAGGATATCGTTTTGAATGGTACCTGAAAGTTGCTCCATAGATACGCCCTGCTCCAAAGCGGCTACAATATAAAATGCCATTATTGGAATCACGGCTCCGTTCATGGTCATGGAAACGGACATTTTATCCAAAGGAATACCGTTGAACAAAATCTTCATATCCTCGACGGAATCAATGGCAACGCCAGCTTTTCCAACATCGCCGACCACTCTGTCGTTATCTGAATCGTAACCGCGGTGCGTAGGTAGGTCAAAAGCTACGGAAAGCCCTTTTTGACCTGCTTCTAAATTTCTTCGATAAAAGGCATTGCTTTCTTCTGCGGTGGAGAACCCTGCGTATTGCCTAATAGTCCAAGGTCTGCGGACATACATGGTAGAGTAGGGACCACGTAGAAATGGAGAAATTCCTGCTGCAAAGTTTTCGTGTCCGTAGTTTTGGGTCTCGACTGCGCTCGACCTGACAGTCAATTCCAATTGTTGAAGATCTTTTCTACTCATTGTTCAATCTTTTTTGTTCAACAGCTTCGGCCAAACGTTTTTCGATAATCGGAGTGATGATGGTTTTCCGCGGCTTTGTTTTAACGAAAGGATAGAGTTCCAAATCATCTTTCATGTGATCCTGAGGATTTAGATATTTATTGGTGCCGAGTGATACTAAAGTACCATCATCAAAAAGTTGCTGCTCCTTTTCGGCGCTTTCCTTGATTTTTTGTTGGATAATGCCCTTTTTCAAGGCTTCCAAAAACCCACCCGAAGCTTCTAGTTGTTTGAATAAGGCCAATGCTTTTTCCGCAAGTTGATTGGTCAACGATTCGATATAATAAGAACCTTCCGCAATTTGGGAAGCTTCGGTAAAGTAGCCTTCTTCTTTTAGAAGCAATAATTGGTTTCGTGCGATGCGTTCCCCAAATTCATTGTCTTTATGATAAAGTGCATCGTAAGCTAAATTGCAAACGGTATCCACTCCGCCCAAAATTGCCGACATACATTCCGATGTGGTTCGGAGCATGTTCACGTTATAATCATAAAGCGTTTTGTTGCGTTTGGAGGGCACGGCCAAAATGGAACATGGATTTTTAATACCATATTCTGAGGCCAAACTGTTCCAAAGCCAGCGTAGAGCTTTGATTTTAGCTATTTCAAAGAAATAATTACTACCAACGGCCACTTTAAAGGTGATGGGGAAAGACTTCTCGACTGCGCTCGAAGTGATAAAATGATTCAAATATTCATTGGCGTGGGCCAAACCATAGGCCAATTGTTGCACCATATTGGCACCCGAGTTTTGATAAAGTGAAATATCAACTCCCAAAATAAAAATGTCAGATGTGCCGAGTGACATAATTTCAGTCAGCAATTCGTGGTCTTTATCCAGATTGTGATACCAATTGCCATCTTTGGCCAAATGACCAATAATATCAATACATAAATGAGCTTTTGCCTTTTTATCGGAGAGAAATGAAATCAGTTTTTTAATAGGCTGCAAAGCCAAGAACTCAAAATTGAAATAGAGTTCCAGCCCTTCCAAATGGATGCTTGAAAACAAGGTTTCAAAATCGGTTTCTTCACTCGGAATAGTGAAAATCAAGCCTTCTACTCCCTTTTGAAGCACATTCACAGCCTTTTTATTGGCTTTTTCAGCATCTCCAACATAAATGGCCTGTCCTACCGACCAATCATGGCCTTTTGGTAAGGAAAAAGTGCGAATGTCGTGAACATCTTCGGCACTGTAAAAGGGTTTAACATTGATGCCCTCCAAAGATTCCCAAACAAGCTTGTCGTTATAATCGGCCCCTTTGAGGTCGAACTGTATTTTTTGTTTCCACTGTTTTGCAGATACTTCAGGGAATTCATCAAATAGGTCAGTCTTGCTCATTTTGTTTGTTCTTTAGGCTATCCTCATATTCAATCAAGAATATTTCTTCGTTCTCCTTTTTCATGTAGTATTTTTCGCGGGCAAGCTTCTCCAATTCTTTTTCATCCGACATTTTTTCTAGAATTTCCTTGTCTTTGGCGATTTCACTTTTTAAAAAGTCCTTCTGTTTTTCCAGTTTTTTGATTTCGTTTCGTAGCTCCAAATGAATCAAAAGCGAATTGGTATCAAAAAACGCCATCCAAATCACAAAAACAGTCAATACCAACACATAAGTGTTTGTCATTGTTTTGAACCATTTCTTCTTTTTCAAATCCTTGAACCCCATCTTGCCTATAATTTATTGTTGATGATGGTTCGCACAATATCCACAGCCACAGTGTTGTAATGGTTGTTGGGGATAATAATGTCTGCAAATTCCTTTGAAGGCTCAATAAATTGTTCGTGCATGGGCTTTACTGCGGTTTGATAACGGGTGAGTACTTTTTCCAAATCGTGTCCACGTTCCCGAATATCACGTTGCAATCTTCGAATCAATCGTTCGTCGGAATCGGCATGCACAAAAATTTTAATGTCGAACATATCCCGAAGCTTCGCATTGCTGAGCACCAAAATACCTTCCACGATCATAACCTTTTTTGGTGCGGTTGGAATGGTCTCTTCCATTCGGGTTTCTTCTACAAAGGAATAGATTGGGGTTTGGATGGTTTCCCCTCTCCTCAACTCTTCCATATGTGAAATCATCAAGTCAAAATCAATGGAATTCGGGTGGTCAAAATTTATTTTGGCGCGTTCTTCACGGCTCAAATGGGATAAGTCGTTATAATAAGAATCCTGCGAAATCACTCCCACTTCATTTTCGGGAAGTTGTTCCACAATTTGTTTTACCACGGTTGTTTTTCCGCATCCAGTACCTCCCGCAATCCCGAGTATCAGCATAGTTCAAATTTTGACATCAAAAGTAAGCAAATGATTGCTTTCGATGCTTGATTACGACCTTACATAATTAGCCATTACAAGAAAAACAATTAATGATCAATGTCATAATTAATCCTGCTTAATTGGAATAGCTTTGTGTGATTTCTAGTGCATTAACCTTATATTTATCAAGCTAACCAAAGGAAACCTTTTATATGGATCATTCGTATACGGTCAAGGTTAACGAGAGCTTTGACTTTAAACTTTCCAAGGATACAATGGCTTCGTTGGACCTAATTAAAACAGGTAAAAATGCCTTTCATTTATTGAAAAATGGAGCATCTTACCACATCAAAATTCTGGATTCTGATTTTAACAAAGGAGTTTACACCATCAGTGTTAATGGGAGTGAACATAAAGCCTCCATTTTAACGCCTTTGGATGAACTTATCGAAAAAATGGGCTTTGCAATCGCAGGCGGAAAAAATGTGGATTCCATCGCGGCTCCCATGCCTGGACTTATCTTGGATATTTTAGTGGAAGAGGGACAAGAAGTGAACGAAGAAGATCAATTGTTGATTTTGGAAGCCATGAAGATGGAAAATATTATCACTTCTCCACGAGATGGGATCATCAAAAAAATAAGCGTGTCAAAAGGTGATGCTGTTGACAAGAAACAACTGTTGATTGAATTTCAATAAAACATCATGAAGAAAATTTTGGTCGCCAATCGAGGCGAAATTGCGGTTCGCGTAATGAAAACCGCTAAAAAAATGGGCATTAATACCGTTGCCGTGTTTTCGGAGGTGGATAGGAATGCGCCACATGTGCAATTTGCGGACGAGGCGGTTTGCATCGGTCCTGCACCTTCCAATCAATCGTATTTGCGAGGTGATAAGATTATTGAAGTTGCCAAGGAACTGAGTGTGGATGGCATTCATCCTGGCTATGGGTTCTTGAGTGAAAATGCGGATTTTGCCGAAGCGGTAGAAAAGAGTGGCATCACATTTATTGGGCCTAAATCGAAAGCTATTCGCATTATGGGCAGCAAATTGGCCGCCAAAGAAACGGTAAAAGCGTACGATATCCCTATGGTGCCTGGAATTGATGAAGCCATTACGGATGTGTCCAAGGCCCATGAGATTGCTAATGAGGTAGGGTATCCAGTTTTAATCAAAGCTTCAGCAGGAGGTGGTGGTAAAGGGATGCGCATCGTGGAAAAGGAAGAAGATCTTGAATCTGGTATGAAGCGAGCTATCAGTGAGGCGACTTCCGCCTTTGGTGACGGTTCTGTTTTTGTAGAGAAATATGTAAAATCACCGCGGCACATCGAAGTGCAGGTGATGGCAGATACCCACGGCAATGTGCTTCACTTTTTTGAAAGGGAATGCAGCGTACAACGTCGTCACCAAAAAGTGGTGGAAGAAGCCCCATCGGCCATATTAACTCCCAAATTGCGTGAAGAAATGGGAATTGCAGCCTGCAAAGTGGCTAAGTCCTGCGATTATATCGGGGCAGGAACCGTTGAGTTTTTGATGGATGCTGACCACAATTTTTACTTTTTGGAAATGAACACGCGTCTGCAAGTAGAACACCCCGTAACCGAATTGATTTCGGGAGTGGATTTGGTGGAACTGCAGATAAAAGTGGCACGGGGAGAAGCGCTCCCCATGAAACAAGAAGATTTAAAGATTCACGGACATGCGGTGGAGCTTAGGGTGTATGCCGAGGACCCGTTGAACGATTTTTTGCCCAGTGTTGGCAACTTGGAAACCTATCAATTACCGGTTGGGGAAGGGATTCGAGTGGATAATGGTTTTAGCGAGGGAATGGATATTCCGATTTACTACGATCCCATGTTGTCCAAACTGATTACCTATAGTAAAACCCGTGAAGAAGCCATTGAGTTGATGCTTGATGCCATTCAAAATTATAAAGTAAAAGGCGTGCAGACCACCTTGCCGTTCGGAAGCTTTGTATTTGCCCACGAAGCCTTTAGGTCTGGGAATTTTGATACCCATTTTGTGAAGAATTATTATTCCCCCGAAAAGATAAAGGAGCAAACCGCCAATGAAGCTGAAATAGCGGCTATGGTGGCCCTTTATCAATATCTGGAAGACAAAAAAATAGTACGATTACCTTCAAACTGAAATCCATGGATTCCAAAATAAAAGCATTACAGGAAAAAATAGCCGAAGCCCATTTGGGGGGAGGTCAAAAACGTATTGATAAGCAGCATCAAAAGAAAAAGCTCACCGCCCGTGAACGGGTCCTTTACTTTTTGGATGAGGGTTCTTTTGAGGAAATGGGCATTTTGGTGACACACCGCACCACAGATTTTGGAATGGATAAGGAGCAATATTATGGTGATGGTGTGGTCACGGGTTATGGAACTGTAAATGGGAGATTGGTCTATGTGTTTGCCCAAGATTTTACGGTATTTGGTGGCGCATTGTCCGAAACCCATGCTGAAAAAATCTGTAAAGTGATGGATTTGGCCATGAAAGTGGGTGCGCCAATGATTGGACTTAACGATTCGGGTGGAGCTCGAATACAAGAGGGAGTGAAGTCGTTGGGAGGCTATGCGGATATTTTTTACAGAAACGTTCAAGCTTCTGGGGTGATTCCACAGATTTCGGCCATTATGGGGCCATGTGCAGGTGGAGCGGTGTATTCCCCAGCCATGACTGACTTTATTATCATGGTGGAAGAAACCAGTTATATGTTTGTGACAGGTCCAAACGTAGTAAAAACAGTGACCAATGAAACCGTAACTTCGGAAGAATTGGGAGGGGCAAGTACCCATGCCGTAAAATCGGGGGTTGCCCATAAAACATCCATTAACGATGCGGCTTGTTTGGACGATATCCGAAGATTGTTGGATTATTTGCCTCAAAACAACAAGGAAATCACGCCCAAATTGCCTTATGAGTTGGGTGATGAGACTCGTGAAATATTATCGAATATAGTCCCCGATAATCCCAACAAACCTTACGATATGCATGAGGTAATCAGAGGAATTATTGATGTGGATTCCTTTTATGAAATCCATAAGGATTATGCGGAAAACATCATCACGGGTTTTGCCCGATTGGGAGGAAGAAGTATTGGAATCATTGCCAACCAACCTATGTTTTTGGCAGGGGTGTTGGACGTGAACAGTTCCACTAAAGCAGCTAGATTTACCCGTTTTTGTGATTCGTTCAACATTCCATTATTGGTATTGGTGGATGTGCCAGGATTTTTACCAGGAACCGATCAAGAATGGAGCGGAATTATTATGCACGGTGCCAAATTATTGTATGCTTTGAGTGAGGCTACTGTTCCGAGGGTAACCGTGATTACTCGTAAAGCTTACGGAGGTGCTTATGATGTGATGAACTCCAAACATATTGGTGCAGACTTCAACTTTGCATGGCCAAGTGCGGAAATTGCGGTGATGGGAGCCAAAGGAGCCAGTGAGATTATTTTTCGGCGTGAAATTGCGGCTGCCGATGATCCTGAGGCAAAATTGAAAGAGAAAGAGGCCGAATATGCCGATAAATTTGCCAATCCTTATCGTGCTGCCAAGCGTGGATTTATAGATGAGGTGATTCTTCCTGAGAATACCCGAAGCAAATTATTAAAGACCTTTGCCATGTTGGAGAAAAAGGAGATTCCAACGCCTTGGAAAAAGCATGGGAATATTCCGCTTTAATATTAGTTGGCACTAATTACTCGAATTAGTTCGAATAGTGAAATCGCCCATTCCGTTTTGTCATTTCAAAATGACGATTGAGAAATCTTTTGGGGTGCACAGATTTCTCGCTTTGATTTCGACTATGCTCAATCTGCCAGTTCGAAATGACCTTGATTTTTAGATTGTCATTCTGAGCGAAGCGAAGAATCTATAGGTGATAAAGTGTAAAACTTGGGTTGACACAAATGACACGAATTACGCTAATTAACTCGAATGGATTAATGACGGTCTGAATGTTGTCATTTCGAAATGAGGAATGGAGTGACGATTGAGAAATCTTTTGGGGTGCACAGATTTCTCGCTTTGATTTCGACTATGCTCAATCTGCCAGTTCGAAATGACCTAAATGATTTAAATGTCATTCTGGGCGAAGCGAAGAATCTAATTCAATTGAGATTGGTTTGACACCGATGACTCAAATTAGCTCGATTAATAAAGTTTCTTCAATTGGTCTCGACCTGATCATTGACTTAAAATATAGCAAAAACATAACACTAATAGTTTCTTAAAAGCTTTACGGGTCCGTTGGGTATCCCTAATTTTGCCGAATGCAAAAGCAAAATCAGAAACCTAACTTTGAATTTGTGGCCCTTATGGCCGCTTTGATGTCTATCGTTGCCTTGGCTATAGATGCCATTTTGCCTGCTATTTCCAATATTGGTGAGGCGATACATAGCACAGATCCTACGGACAATCAATTGTTGGTGACCATGATTTTCTTGGGTTTGGGGGTCGGACAATTGTTTTTTGGTCCCATTTCCGACAGTTTTGGAAGAAAGCCCGTGGTATACATTGGTTTTATCATCTTTTTGATTGCTAGTGTAATTTGTTTGATGGCTCCTAGTTTGGAAGTCATGGTGGTGGGTAGGATTCTGCAAGGGATTGGTTTATCCGCACCGCGTACCATCTCTATTTCTATCATTCGTGATTCTTATGAGGGGGATTACATGGCCAAGATCATGTCGTTTGTCACTGCATTTTTCATTTTGGTTCCCGTAGTGGCACCTGCCATTGGAAAACTCATTTTGGATGCATCGGGTTGGCAAGGCATTTTTTATGTGCAGATGTTTTTTGTGCTAGTAGTGTCCTATTGGTTTTGGAAACGACAAGAAGAAACCTTGCACCCCGAATATAAAATTCCGTTTACCAGACATGTATTTGTAGATGGAGTAAAAGAGTTTTTAAAATATAGGGAAACCATCGCCTTTACCTTGATTTCCGGATTGGTAACAGGTGCATTTTTGGTGTATTTGAGTTCTGCGCAACACATTTTTGAAGACCAATATGCCTTAAAAGAAGTATTTCCATACATTTTCGCCGGATTGGCCATTTCCATTGGATTGTCCACTTTTATGAACGGAACCATGGTAATGCGTTTTGGCATGCGAAGACTGTCTTTAATGGCCACCATCGTCTTTTGCTTGGTTGCCTTAACCTATTCCATTATATTTTTAAATTCTCCCAACCCTAATATTTATGTTTTGGTTGGATTTTTATCCGTACAGTTCTTCTGTTTAGGATTTATGTGGGGAAATTTCCGTTCTATTGCGATGGAACCCATTGGGCATATTGCCGGGATTGGCGCCGCCATTAACGGGTTTATCTCTACGGTACTTTCTATTCCCATTGCGACCTTTATAGGGGATTTTGTAAAAGATAGTGTTTGGCCATTGTTTGCAGGATTGGCCATTTGTGGGATGGTTGCTTTAGCGCTATTTCTTTTGACACATTTGCCCAAAAGAAAACGAGTGGCTGCATCCTAGTTAGTTTGGGTTCGGATAGTAAACTTCTCCACTGCAGGAATCTGTTGTGGCACCCGTAACGGATTTCAGTACATTGGTCTTGCCTTCCAAACGAAGCACCCCCATTAATGCGAAAACCAAGGCCTCTTTGTAGGCAATCAAGGTTTTGTTGGGAATTACCACTTCAACATTGGAGCCCAATTTGCTCTGAAGAGTTTCCATAAAAAAGGAATTTAATGCTCCGCCACCCGTAGCCAACAATTTGCTGTTGGATTTGCCATTGTTTTTATGTTTGAGAACAGCAAAAGCGATTTGGTCACAATTGTGATGGATAAAGGTGTGCAACAAATCCTCATTGGAAATCTTGGCCTTCTCTATTAAAGGAATAATTTCGGCCGAGAACCACTCAAATCCAGTGGATTTAGGATAAGGTAAGCTGTAATAGGCCAAACTGTTCAATTTTCGGAGTAGGGTATGGTCCAATTTTCCTGAACGGGCCAAATTGCCATCTTCGTCATAATCCAGACCCATTTTATGGGTGATGTAATTCAACGGCATATTTGCCAATCCGATGTCGTAGGCAATGCGTTCTCCGTTTTTATCAAAGGAAATGTTGCTGATACCTCCCAGATTTAGGCAAAAATCGTATTCATGAAATAACAATTTGTCTCCGATGGGTACCAGTGGAGCTCCCTGTCCCTTTAGGGACACATCTTTGGTTCTGAAATCACAAACCACTTGGGTACCGCTAGAATTGGCCAACAATTGTCCATCTCCCAATTGAAAGGTAATGCCCTCATCAGGGCGATGGTGGGAAGTGTGTCCATGGCTAGCAATAAAATCCACTTCCTCATCCAGTTCTTCGATAAATGCTTTGGATTGTTGCCCCAGCCATACGCCAAAATCTTTGTGGAGTTGCGCATGGTCTTCTTCGGAAAGATGAATAGCATTTTTAAGGTACTCTCGTCGCTCTTCGGAATAGGGGATTTCTTTGGTTTTTTCAATGGAAAAGTGCCAATGCCCCTCCACTTCCCAAAGATGGCAATATGCCATATCCAGCCCATCCAAGGAAGTGCCCGACATTAGCCCTAAAACTTTGTAGCGTTTCATTGAATAGATAAATTAGACTTTTATGTTCTTGAATTTCTATTTAAAAGGAATTTTATCTTGCCCTGTAGAGCTATTCCTAACCCAAATAGCATTAATATAGTTCCATATAAAAAATCGTTTGAATTTTGATATTCATTAATAAAAATGATTTTATCCTTTTTAGAATTTGTCAGCACATCTACTTTATCCTTTCCTATAACTTGCTCACAAATAAATCGATTACCATTTTTCACAAAAATCTGTCCGTTAAGTTCCAACTTGTAATAACCACCTCTTCTTCCAAGATTATTGCATTCAAGTGGAACTTCCAAAACCTTTGCAGATACAATCCTGTTTTCTTTTGTTATTTTCCTTCGGACTATTCCATTATTGATCACAATGAAAGAAATGAGAATAATAAATAGTCCACCGATTTTTAAACCGTATTGAATTAAAAATTTGAGTGTTTTTGATTTCAATTCAGAAAATATGAATGTTCATATAAATGCTTTTTTAACCTCTATAACCCCGCCTTCAATTTCAAAATACGTTGATAGCTTTCATCAATTCGCTCTTCTGAAATTTTTCCTTCCTTCACCAATTTGGAGATATGATCAATGGCCCTTTTTCCAATTTCGGGGTCAAATGGGATTTTTACGCAGTCTTCCTCATCTTTAGGGCATGGTGCTGCATTGTTGGAGAATAACAACACATCCACCCCTGCAGTAATGGCTTTTTCAATACTGGTTTCAAAATCATAAAAGTTGGAAATGGCCCGCATTTGCATATCATCTGACATGATCACTCGATCAAAACCAAAATCCTTTCGCAATAAGCTGTCAATAATTTTTGGGGATAGCGTAGCAGGTAAGGTGTCCAAATTTTTATTGTACACGTGCGAGGTCATGATCACATTTAAAGCGCCATCATCCACTAAGGCTTTAAAGGGTTTCAATTCTTTTTTAGACCAGGTATTTGTTACATCGGCCAAACCTTTGTGGGTATCGTTTTGGGAACTTCCGTGTCCGGGAAAATGCTTTGGAACACAAACAATACCGTGTTGGGTGTGCTCTTGAATAAAAATTCGGCTGTTGTTGATCACCACATCCACGGAATCTGAAAAACTACGCTCCCTTTTACCAATAATGGGGTTTTCTGGGTTGATGTTAATATCCGTTACAGGCCCAAAATTCATATTGATGCCCAAAGAAGACAATTCAGCTGCCATATTTTGTGCCCAAATTTTGGTGGAATCCGTATTGTTCAATTCCCCGATAGCTTGGTGCGATTTATGGTATTCGAAGCCATCCTCAACACTCAAACGGGTTACAAACCCACCTTCTTCATCAATGGAAATGATAAGTTTGGTGGAATCTATGGCCTGTAGGTCCGCATTCAATTTTTTAAGCTGTTCGGGAGATTCCACATTTCGTTTTACGGTTTCCTTGGAGGGTAAATCACGACTGTAGAGCACCACGCCGCCAATATGGTAATCCTTCACCATTTTATAAATGGCATCGTTTTGGTTTACAGAGGTTCCACGAAACCCGACCATGATCATTTGGCCAATTTTCTCTTCCAAAGTAGGGGTGGTGGGCTCTTTTTTTTCAGTGTTGGTGTTGCAAGCGGTATGGAGCAACACGGTCGCCAAAGTGGCGACCGCTATTTTAAATGACTTCATATAAATTGTATTGCCGTTGACTAAGATAAACGAATCTTGGTGGATTTAGCTAAAATGATAGCGAACAAAACCTTCCATGGCTTCGTACTCCGCCATTCCAAGTTGATTGTATCGGTTCGCCGTATCCTTGTTTCGTTGTTCTGCACGTTGCCAGAACTCCCTTTCGTCGTTTCCAGGGAACATGGCGCTGTCCTTTTGTGATTGGTGTTTAAAAATGGCGTTGATTTTTCTCGCCATGTCTTTAGGGCCAATCGGTACGGCCATTTCCATATCAGCAATATCCCATTCTTGCCATGCACCGCGGTACAACCACACATAACAATTTCTGATCCAGTCAGAACCTTCGTCCGATAGGCGTTGGATGGCTTTGAAAATCACATCCAAACACACTCGGTGGGTGCCGTGAGGGTCGGAAAGGTCACCTGCTGCAAAGATTTGATGCGGTTTAATTTTGTTCAGCAAATCGTAGGTGATTTGAACATCTTCATCGGAAATCGGTTTTTTGCGTACCGCTCCAGTTTCGTAAAAGGGTAGGTTTTGGAAATGGGCGTTTTCTTCTTTCACTCCACAATATCTACAAGCGGCCAAGGCTTCCCCTTTTCTGATTAGACCTTTGAATTCCTGCACTTCAGGGCTGTCCAATTCTCCTGGTTTTTTATTGGCCAAGAACTTGCGTACTTCTTTGAATTTCTTTTGAAGTTCTTTGTTGTCTTTCTGTACATCTGTGGCGAAATCCAAAAAGCGAATTACTTCGTCGTCAAACACTGCAATGTTTCCTGATGTTTGATAGGCGACGTGCACATTGTGCCCTTGATCTACCAAGCGAAGCAAAGTTCCTCCCATCGAAATCACATCATCATCGGGGTGTGGACTAAAGATCAAGGATGTTTTTGGGTGCGGTTGTGCTCTTTCGGGTCTCTGGCTATCATCTGCATTGGGTTTTCCTCCAGGCCAGCCAGTAATGGTTCGCTGTAGTTGATTAAAAACGGATAGGTTAATTTGTTCAGCAGAACCAACTTCTGCGATCAGGTTCCCCATTCCGTATTCGTTATAATCTTCGTTGGTAAGTTTTAAAATGGCTTTGTCCAATTTTTCAGAAAGCCAAATGGATGCAGTTTTGATGAGTTTTTCATCCCATTCGCATTCGGTCACCAACCATGGAGTCTTGATTCTGGTTAAGAATGATGAAGCGGCACCGTCCAGAACAAAATCACAGTTTTTATGATGTTGCAAGAATGTTGCGGGTACGGATTCTTTAATTTCACCCTCAACAGCTTGTTGTACGATAGGGGCTTTTCCTTCACCCCAAGCCATTATAATGATTCTTTTGGCGTCCATTATAGTGCCAACCCCCATGGTGATGGCTCTTCTTGGAACATTCTCCTCGCCGAAGAAATCACTTGCTGCATCAAGACGCGTTACGCGATCTAAACGTACCAAACGGGTTTTACTGGTTAAGGAAGAACCGGGTTCGTTGAATCCGATGTGTCCAGTCCTACCAATACCGAGCACTTGAATGTCTATGCCACCAACGTTTTGGATTTTTTCTTCATAATCCAAACAATACTTTCTGATGTCATCCTTGGCTAAATTGCCATCTGGAATATGAACATTGTGGGGTTCTATGTCGATATGGTCGAAGAGGTGCTCGTTCATAAAGCGAACATAGCTATGGATGGAGGTGGGTTCCATCGGGAAATATTCATCCAAGTTGAAGGTCACTACATTTTTAAAGCTTAACCTTCCTTCTTTGTGAAACTGCACCAAATACTCATACACTTTTACAGGAGTGGACCCTGTTGCCAATCCCAAAACTGCTTTTTGACCCAAATCTTGCTTTTGCTTGATAAGGCTGGCGATTTCGTTGGCTACATACCAAGATGCTTTATGCGAATCTTGATAAATGTGGGTGTTGATCTTTTCGAACTTTAGGGTTTCTGTGTCCAAAGGTTCTTGATTTACTACGTTGTCCGCTAATTCTTGCATGTTTATTGCTTTTATAGGGTACAAATATACTTTAAAAAAGCAATTAACAGCAAAAAAATGCAATATATTTGCTGTTAATTGCAATATTTAAGATAAAATAACATTTTAATCATGCAGGAGATACTTTCTGCATTTGTTTTCTACTTTTGATTTTGAAAGAAAAGGATAGGTACATGCTTAAAGAGGAGAGACAACATGCTATTTTAAATGAAGTGGAGTTGCACAATAAGGTATTACTACCCGATTTGGCGGAAAAACTGAATGTGTCCATCGATACCGTGCGGAGGGACGTGAAGGAATTGGATGAAGAAAACCTCTTGGTGAAGGTGCATGGAGGTGCTGTTTCAATGGGTTTTGCGAACCACAGTACGCAAATCAGTAATGTATATGCATTGGACAAGAAAATTGCAATAGCCAAAAAAGCCATCACCTTGCTACGAAACAACAGTGTGATTTTGATTGATGGAGGCACCACCTGTCTCGAATTGGCCAAATTGTTGCCGGTTAACCTTAAACTCACCTGCTTTACCTTGAGTTTGCCGGTGGCGATGGAATTATTGCGCAAACCCAATGTAGAGACCATTTTTATTGGCGGTACGCTTTCAAAGGATTCCCAGATTGCCATGGGATCGAGTGCGATTCATGCCTTATCTGAAATTAAGGTGGATTACAGTTTTATAGGTACCGGTTATGTGGATACCGAATTTGGCTTGACGGAATTTGATTGGGATATTGTGCAGACCAAAAAAGCTGTGATCAATGCAAGCAAGAAAACGGTACTTTTATGCATTTCCGAGAAATTGAATTCCCAGCACCGTTTTAGAACTTGTCATTTAAATGTGATTAATACCATGGTGACGGAACTGGAACCTTGGGACCAAAAACTGGATGCGTTTAAAAAATTGAACTTACAAATATTATAATGGCGGATAAGCACATTAAAATTACCGAAGAGCCATCACATTACGATGGATTGCACGAAATGGATGCATTGGAGATTGTTTCCAACATCAATGCGGAGGATAAAAAAGTGGCAGATGCCGTTGAAAAAGTATTGCCAGCGATTGCCAAAGTAGTGGAAGAAACAGCTCAACGATTCGAAAATGGGGGCAGACTGTTTTATATTGGAGCAGGGACCAGTGGCCGATTGGGAATTTTGGATGCTTCGGAGATTCCACCCACTTTTGGAATGCCACACGATCGGGTAATTGGTTTGATTGCTGGTGGAGACCAAGCTATCCGAAAAGCGGTTGAGAATGCGGAGGATGACACCGAACAGGCCTGGAAAGACTTGTTGGCTTTTGACATCAATAGAAATGATGTGTTGGTAGGCATTGCGGCTTCAGGTACTACACCTTATGTTTTAGGGGGAATTACAGAGGCAAAAGAGAACGGACTTTTAACCGTTGGAATCACCAATAATCCAGGTTCGCCGTTGGCGACAGCTGCCGAAATTCCGATTGAGGTAAATGTTGGGCCAGAGTTTTTAACGGGCAGTACCCGAATGAAAAGTGGCACCAGTCAGAAAATGGTCCTCAATATGATTTCCACAGGTTTGATGATTCGCATTGGCCGGGTGAAGGGCAATAAAATGGTGAACATGCAATTGAGCAACATCAAATTGGTGGATCGTGGTACTCGTTATATTATGGAAGAAACAGGGTTGGATTACGAGGCTGCGGAAAAAGCGCTTAAAAAATACGGCTCGGTAAAATTGGCTGTTGATGCTTTAAAATAAAAGGATTATTTCGGCATCAATTTATAAATTCCTTTTCCTTCGATAGCAACATAAATAAAACCATCGGGCGCTTGACGCACATTTCGGACTCTGCCCATTCCGTCCAACAATTTTTCACGATAGACCACTTGGTTGTTTTTCATTTCTAAGCGTTCCAAATATTGAAAAGCCAAAGATCCTACCAATAAATTTCCGTTCCATTTGGGATATTTGTCCGAGGTCACAAAGGTCATTCCTGAAGGGGCAATCGACGGTGTCCATTGGTAAAGTGGTTGCTCCATTCCCGGTTTGGAAGTGTCATCGGTTATTTTGGTGCCACTATAATTGATGCCATAGGTAACCACGGGCCAACCGTAGTTTTTTCCTTTTTGAATGATATTGATTTCATCACCACCTTTTGGTCCGTGTTCATGTTCCCATAAAATACCTGTTTCAGGATGCAGTGTTAATCCTTGGGGGTTTCTGTGTCCATAACTATAAATGGCAGTTTTAGCACCTGAGGAATTAACAAATGGGTTGTCGGCAGGAATGGTTCCGTCATCATGCAAGCGATATATTTTACCTCCATCACGGGTAATGTCCTGTGGGTTGACATCACGATTACCTCGTTCGCCAATCGAAAAGAAGAGATAACCATCCTTGTCAAACTCAATTCGGGAGCCAAAATGTTGCCCTCTTGTGGTGTTTGGAGTGGCTTTATAGAGGACTTCCTGGTCAACCAATCGATTATTATTAAGTCGAGCACGCATAATAGCGGTATTGCCACCTTTCCCTTCTCCCTCCGTTGAGGCATACGAAAAGTAGATCCACCCATTTTGCTCATAATTCGGGTGTAGTTCAATATCCATTAACCCACCTTGACCTCTATTGTAGACTATCGGTGGATTTTCAATTTCAACTGTCTTTCCAGATGAGTTAAGAAGCAGTTTTCCCGTCTTTTCAGAGATTAAAAGGGTATTGTTAGGTAAGAAAACCATACCCCATGGGTTCTGCAGGTCTCCAACTACCAATTCAGTAGTAAAATCAACCGTTTCGGGAATATGTAAGTTTTTATCCGTGCTTTGGGCGCAAGATGTACTAAGCAGTACAACGAAAAAATAGGGAACTAAGAGACTTTTTTGCATAATTTCACGTTGAAATAACAGATTTTATAGATAAACGGCTACATTTTGTGTAGGCGGGTGTGTTCAAGATAAAGAGAAATTTATAAGAATAGATAATTACTATTTAGAATTTTTAGGTCCCAAATCTGAAATATTCTTCTTAACAAGACTTAACCTATGCTCCCACAGAAAACAAGGCATCTGCTATATGTCATGTTGTTGGTGCTCATATCAATCTCAGGTTACACGGTATTAGCAAAAACCCATGCACGAACGATACTAGCCAATTATGTATCTGCAGTAGTTGAACCAGAATCGGAATTAGAAGTTGTCGATTCATCCCAAGAAATAGACCAAGTAAACACTTCCGAAGCGTTTACCCCAGTGCCTATGTTTGCCACTATTTTAAATGGAGCGAACGAAGAGGTGGTGTGTTCCAACGATGGAAGTACCTTGGCCAAATTCTTTCTTTGCGGTACAAGCGATATCCGAACTTTAACCTTAAGTCTTTCCGGCAGTAGTTACGAATGGCAAAAGCTAGACCCTAATTCCTGTGCGCCAACTGTGGTAGATGACTGTCCTACCATCAATAATGCATGTACCTGGAATACGGTCGGAACCAACGCTACGTATAATTTATCCACCGCTGGAGAGTTTCGGGTAAGGGTAAATTCGGGACAGTATTATTATTTTAAGGCAACGCTGAACCCTTTAAATCCGCAATTGATCAAAGAAGATATTATGTGCGGAAATCCGGGTAGGGTTGAGGTGACCAATGTGCCAGCCGGTTACGAGTATAGTTTGAACAATGCTTCGGGACCTTACCAAGATGACCCATTTTTTGATATTACGGCTTCTGGTGCTTACCGGGTGTATGTTCGTTTGAAGAACGTTTCCGAGAGTGCTTGTGTGTTTCCTTCCAATGAGGTTACTGTTGACGATTTAGATATTAATGTGGATGTGACCACTAATGATATTCAGTGTAGTGGTGAATTAGGCAGTGTGAACGTTCAAGTTTCAGGGGTACCCGGATTTTATACCTATCGCTTGGTGAAAAATGGCGTTACCGTGGATACTTTTGGCCCTAATGGTTCTGATTCCTATACGTTTGCGAACGTAAGTCCTGGAACCTACAGTATTAGAGTTGATACCAATAATTGTTCTGAAACCGTGACCACAGATATCGATGGCGATCCCATTCAAATAGGAAATGGTATCAGTCCACTGGCGGTATCGGCCACGGCCTCCGATAGTTTTGGCTGTGGAGCCACTTCTGTAAATGTGAATTTGAGCACATCGGGCGGAACTGCGCCTTATCGCTTTAGCGTGGACGGAGGAGCTTTTGGTTCAACCTATAATAGTACCACCAGTTTTACCGTAAATGCAGCAGGTTCTTACAATGTTTTGGTTGAAGATGCCAATGGTTGTCAGCGAACTGCAGCTGTGGATGTGGAGAATATTCCGCCACCTATTTTCAGTTTTACCGAGGAAGATGCCAATTGTGGAGGAGCTGATGATGGTCGGATAAACATTAATGTGACCAACGGCTACGGATATGAAATCACTTATAGTGTGGACAATGGTGCCACCTTTCAAATTAGTAATGTATTCTCCAATTTGGCACCTGGCACTTATGATGTGGTTTTACGTTATGAGCAAGATGCCTTTAGTTGCACCACAACCCCACAAACTGCAACTATTGGTACACCGACCACGATATTGGCAACTGCAACTCCAGATTCCCAGCCTACTTGTTTGAATGAAAATGGCGGACAAATCACCATTTCTGGGGTTTCCGGAGGAACGGCACCTTATGAATATTCCATTGGAGCGGGATTCGGAAGCAATCCTGTTTTTCCAAATTTGGGAGTTGGTAATTATACACCACTTATTCGTGATGCCAACGGCTGTGTGCAAGCCTTGCCCAATATTCAATTTAATGCACTGAACAAACCTACCAATTTGGATTTCAGTATTTCAAGTTTGGATTGTATCACCACTACAGCCTCTTTGGATTTGACCGTAACAGGTGGAACAGGTCCTTATACATTTGAGATTATTGCTCCAGCAACCAGTGCCATCAACAACGGGAGTAATAGCACCTTTACAGGATTAGGATTGGGAACGTATACCTTTCGGGTGACCGATACCGAGGGCTGCTCTTATGATGAAAATTATGCCATTACAGATATTAGTTCCATTGGTGTGCAAGCACAACAGACCAAAGTGGTTACCTGTGTTGGAGATAATGATGGTGAGGGACGATTTTTGGTGGATGGGTTCAATTCAACCTATAGTTACAGCATCGATGGTGGCTCGGTCATCACTGGACAAAATACCAGTATCATTCCGTTAACTGGATTAACAGAGGGAAGCTATGTGATTTCTGTGACCGATGAAGAAACCAATTGTACCGATACAGCAACCTTGGTGGTTGAAGAGCCATCGACCGCTTTTGCCATTTCAAGTTTGAGCGTAACCGATATGAGCTGTCAAAATGGAAATATTGGCTCCGTTCGTATCAATACTGTTGGCGGTTGGGGTGGTAATCGATATACCTTGACACAACCCGATAGTTCTACCAGAGGGCCTAAAAACGGCAGTACTTTTTCCAATCTTTCACAAGATGGATTGTACCAAGTACGTGTGACCGATGCGAATGGATGTACCGTTACCGATAGCTTTACACTTACACGTTTGGATGCCCCGACCTTGACCTTGGATAGTGGCGCTTCCGATTTATGTTATGACAATTTTACGGCAGCCACTTTAGTGGTGAATGCCACGGGAGGTTTGGCACCTTACCAATATCGCATTAATAATGGCACATTGGGAGCAAGTAATTCCTTTGCAGGGCTTTCCCCGGGCACCTATACTATTGAAGTTGTGGATGCAAACGATTGTAGAGATACCGTAACCACTACAATTGAGCCTCAGGTAATAGCCAATGCCACTACCATTCAAGAGTTGGATTGTGCTGGGCCAGATGGGCAGATTCAAGTGAACATTAGCAATGGTTATACCTCTGGCGGAAATTATACCAGTTTTGAAGTGAGTATCAACGGAGGGCCTTATTCATCGGATAGTAATTCAATATCAGGAACATTCTTCGTGTATTCCGTTCCGAATGATGGTTCTATCATCACCGATACTACCTATCAATTTTTGATTACTGATGCTCAGGGATGTACCACCGAATCCAATGTGGTAACCATTTCTCCACCTGAAACCATTGCAGGTGCTGTAGTGGCAACGGACACACAATGTGGAGACAACGCTAGCGGAATTGTGGAGTTGGTTCCAGATTTTTCACAAGGCATCCCGCCTTACGAGTATAGTAATGATAGTGGAGCAACATTTAGTTCCCAAAATATCTTTTCAGGATATGGGCCAGGTACCCATGGTGGATTTGTAATTCGTGACAGTAGAGGATGTGTAAGCCCAGAATATTTTGCGACTATTGCGGCCAGTACTCCCTTGGATGCGACTGCAACCCCAACCGATGCCATTTGTGCAATGGGAGTTGTAAACGGTTCCATTTCTGCGACCATCAACAATGGAGTAGGCCCTTTTGATTTTGTGTTGGTGGATGAATTTGGCGGCACTATCGCAACTTCCAATGGGACCATGAGTACTACGGTGAACTTTCCTGATTTACCTTTAGGCAATTACACGGTGATTACAAGAGATGCACAAGGTTGTGAGGATCGTGACCAAATAGTTATAGATCAAAACCAGTTGGATTTGATTCCATTGGATTCAGATCCTGCCAATTGTGATGATTCATCTTTTCCATATCGAGTTCAAGCGACGGGAGGAACAGCACCTTACGAATTTAGATTGGTTGGCGAACCAACATTTAATCCTGCAACATCAGGAGGAGATACGTACGATTTCACTGGTCAGGTAATTCCGGGTGTGACCTATTTTGTAGAAGTTAGGGATGCTAACGGATGTACTTACATCGAAGAAATCGACCCCATTGGTCCATCAAGTACCGTTGCGGTAACTGCCAATTCGGTAGCGGCATCGTGTAGTGTTGCTGGAAGTGGTTCCATTGATTTTGAGGTTTCCGGAATATCAGGGGCAGGGAACTTTACGCTTACTGTTGAAAATACAGATACGGGAGCAACAATTTCAACCCAATCGTTTACAGGTGAAACCATTCCTTATAATGGATCGGTTACTGGTTTGGTCCCAGGGAACTACCAACTCATAGTTCGTGACGATACCAATGGTTGTAGTGGTAGCACTTTGGCATTTGTCGACATCAGTTCCGTTTCCATTTCCATTGATAATTTTGTGGAAGCCACCTGTAATGTCGGAGCTTTGGTCACCCTGAGAGGATTCGGAAGTACAGAACCTTATTCCTATGCTTATGTGCCAGCAGGAAACTCTGCACCAACAACTTTTAGCACAGAAACTACTTTTGAAATAGCAGGGCCATACCCAGCTGATTACGATTTTTATGTGCAAGATGCAAACGGCTGTTCCGCTTTCACTACCATGACCATTACTCAAGAAGCTGGGGTGCCCGACCCCGTGATTGATGTGATCAACCAGTGTACCGCTACAAGTGGGTATCAAATCAATATAGTATCTCCATTGTCAACGGGCTCTGGATTGCCAGAAGAAACGTTTCAATATGATTTAGGAAGCGGATTCCAAAATGGCACCACTTTTATAGTGCCCAATCCGGGTAGTTATGAGATTATCGTAAGAGATGGGAATGGTTGTACCAATACCGTAACCGCCGAAGTTTTTGATTTCTTCTCAATTACTGCAGATGCCACTTCATACCCAACCTGTAATGCTGGAGATGGGGTGATTACCGTAAATACCACTGGAGGTAGTGGAAATTTTGAATATCAATTACGTGATGCCAATACCTTGGCCAATATTGGGCCAGCACAAAGTAGTAATGAATTTACCAATGTGAATCCTGGAGATTACAATATTTTGGTAACCGATTTGGACTCCAATACCTCGCCATTATGTTCCGATGAAGCCATTGTGAATGTGTCTACGGTTAATTCACCTATAATTAGCGCCACGCCCAATAGTGATGTAACCTGTTATGGAGCGGCAAACGGGACCATATCGGTGGAATTGATGCCAGGAACCGATACCGATACCCCTTTGAGTTATGTGTTGTATGACGGCGCAACCACAACTGTTTTGGCTGGACCTCAAGGGTCTCCTGTTTTTGATGACCTTCCGCCAAACACTTATCAAGTGGAGGTAGTATCCGATAGAGGTTGTACCGACCGATCTGGAAATATTATCATTACGGAACCTACTGAATTGATGGTCAACGCTACAAATACCGAATTTAGCTGTAATCCGTCCAGCAATCAGTTCAGTACGGCAACCATCACCATTTTTACAGATACCAACGGAAATGGCACGGGACCTTTTACAGGAACTGGACCATATACTTATAGTATGAACGATGGTACCCCACAGTTCGATGGCACCAATTTCCAAACGAGCAACACTTTTGAGGTAATCGACAACGGAACCAATCAAACTATTGTGGTGACTGCCCGTGACCAAAATGGCTGTGAAGAATCCGCAACGGTGACCATCAACTCACCAACGGACATTACCTTCAGTTATAATGTGAACCAAATCACCTGTGATGCCTCTGGAAGTGGAGTAAATCCGGGTACGATTGACATCATCATCAATGAAGGGGCTGGAAATTATGAAGTGGAAATCCTGCCTCTAGGTTCTGAACCAGCAAGAAGTTCTGGTGGTTCTGACCGTGTAACTTGGGATATTGCCACACCTGGAGATTACATTTTTGCCGTAACCGATGTGGGCAGTGGTGGTTGTACCTATTTGACCACCACCATCAATATGCCCGAGTACAACACCATGGAAGCCTTGATTGCTGAAGTGGAACCCGTAACCTGTTTTGATGGAAATGATGGGGTAATCAGCTTGGAAATCAACAATTATAATGGAGTATATAACTATGAAGTATTCTCTAGGGATAATGCTGGAGTTGAAACTTCAACAGGGGTGACAGGAACTTTTGACACCAATTCTCCAATAAATGCTCCAGAAATTATTCAGAATGTGCCGGCCGGTAATTTGGTGGTACGCATCGAAGCATTGGATTCGCCATTTTGTGATGTGGTGAGTAACGTGACCACAGTTCGCTCTCCAGATAGAGCACTTACGGTTGATGCAACTCAAACCTCTCCCGTAACCTGTAATGTGCCCGGTTATGGTGAGATTACCGTTGCCGGCGATGGGGGATGGGGAACCTATCAATATCAGTTGGTGGCCTCTGATGGAACTATTTTAGTGGATTATCCGAATACGAATCCTGTTTTTGAAAATCTGTCCACCGATACTTATACGGTAAATGTGCTGGATTTGAGAGGTTGTGAATCTTTTACAGAAATAGACCTGCCATTGCCAACACCGATTTATGCCGATATTCAAGTAGTGACACCTTTGGCCTGTAACAACGATAACAATGGAGCCATTGAAGCTTTTAATGTTTCAGGTGGACAAGGACCAGGGAATTATTTATTCCAATTGAACCGAATTTCGGATGGCACCAATAGTGGATTGCAAACTACACCGACTTTTGGAAATCTGTCCTCTGGAGATTATACCATCACCATTTTTGATGGCTGGAACTGTAGTTTCACCACGGCGCCCATCACAGTGCAAGACCCAGAAATTGTGGTGGCAGAATTGGTAGAGTTGCAACCTCCTGGTTGTGGTGATTTGGGAAGAATGCAGCTTACCGTGACCAATCCAGAACCCGGTGTGGATTATTTCTACAGAAGAGCAGGCACAACAGACCCATTTGAACCTTTCGGTACAGGAATGACCAGTGTGGAAATTGCGGCCGACATTACTTTAGATCCTGGACCATTTCAATACGATGTTCAAAACTCCAATGGTTGTCCGTTTGAGAAATCAAACCAAATTTCTTTGGATCCAGCGGCACCTTTGGTGATTGCCTTGGATTTGACCAATGCGACCATTAACTGTGCTGGCGAAGCTACCGGAATTATCCGTTCCGAAGCTTTTGGTGGCATCGGTAGCTATGTGTACACTTTAGTGAATTCCAACAGCATGCCGCCAACAGCGGCAACCATTGTACGTCCAGCTCAAAGCTCTGGTATTTTTAGGGAATTGAACCCTGGAACTTATTATGTGTATGCTCAAAGTGGTGGTTGTGAAGCTATTTCAGACCCCATATTAATTGAGCCCAAAGAGCCTTTGGTGTTGGATTATCTAGAAGCTGTTCCTGTGATGTGTGCTGGAGATACCAACGGTCAAATCATTATTGAAGCCAGTGGGGGAACAGGTCAAATCAGATATTCCATTTCCGATACGCTGAGTGAATTCTTTGAAGGCGATGACCCAGATAATCCAAATAGAAAAACATTTACGGATTTAGTACCGAGAACTTACGACATAATCATCCAAGATGATTTAGGATGTACCATTACCCGAACAGTTGAAATTACCCAACCCATGGAATTGGTGGCCGGGGTGCTGGAAACAACACCTGAAACCTGTTTAGGGGATGGTGATGGTTCCATGACCTTAGAGGTTACTGGAGGAACAGCTCCATACTACACTAGTGTCAACTCCGCGGACGAAGCTGACTTTGTTCAAAATGACAGCATGTTCTTTGATAACCTGCAAGGGGGTGAAACCTATGTAGTGTTCATACGTGATGCCAATGGTTGTCAAACCAATGCCATTGTGGATATTGGCGTAGGTGTGGACATTGTCGCAGAGCCCATTATTGAATATGGATGCGATGGTATTTTCCCGAACAGTACGGCTAGAATCTCGATTGGGGATAATTCTCAATTGTCACGTTTGTTATTTGCTTTGGATGTTGATGATATTTCTATCGCAACGCCCCAACGGACTTTTGGCAACTTACCACCAGGACCGCACACAGTTTATATTTACCACGAAAATGGTTGTGCCACTTTTGTTGATTTTGAAATTGAAGTCTATGAACCTTTGACCTTGGAAGCCGTTAAAACCGGACCCAATGAGGTCACGGCCATCGCAACAGGTGGTTTTGGTGGGTATGAGTTTTTCTTTCAACAAGAATCCTATGGGGATACCAATGTGTTCAATATTACTGAAGACGCCAATATCCATGTAATGGTGAGGGATGCTAGGGGGTGTGTGGCCAATTTGGTAATGCCCTTTAACTTTGAGGGAATGCCTGAAATGCCGGATTTCTTTACCCCGGACGGTGACAACTTAAATGATTTTTGGTATCCAGAGAACAGGGAATTCTTCCCAAATATCGAAGTGATTATTTATGACCGATATGGTAGGGTGGTAGCTGAATTGGACCAAGTAAAAAAATGGGATGGAAATTACGATGGCAATCCACTTCCGACAGGGGATTATTGGTACGTGGTAAATGCAAACGACAAGGAAAAACAAAGATTTGTAGGCCATTTTACCCTATATCGCGAATAGTGTAAATCCCATTATTTTCTCATTTTGTATAGTTGTTTTTTTGATTTAAAAAAGTAGTAGAAACTGATTTATATCATTGTTTTTCAGTTAGATGTATCTTATTTTAGGTTGCTTGTGGATAATGGAGCTCCGATATTCCTTTCGTAAGAGTTTTAACTTAAAAAAACAAAGATCATGAAAAAGCTATTGTTAGTTCTTTTTGTGATGGGAATTGTAGCACCTATGCAATCTCAAATCATTAAGACAGAGGAATTGTCAGAGGTAATTGTGTACGCCACAAATTACAAGTATCTGAATAGCATTGACACTAAAGAGGAGGCATCGCTTCCCGTTGAAATGCTTAGACGTAAAGTAGCAGCTTTTGATGTAAAAAGTTCAGAGTATTATCAAGATGACTATGAAGTTTACCACATCAATTTCTACATTCCAGAAGGAAAGATTTTAGCTGCGTATGACAAAGACGGAAAAATAATCCGTACTGCCGAAAGATTCAAAAACATTAATCTGCCAAGTTCTGTAAAGGCCGCCGTTTTGGAAAGATTTCCAGGTTGGACCATTACAAAAGACACTTACATTACACATTATTATGACAAAAAGGGTGTAAGCAAGAAATATAAGTTGAAATTGGAAAATGGAGACAAAATATTGAGGATTAAGGTGGATGACAAAGGAGATTTTCTTTAGGAAAATTTATTTAAGTTATTCATTTTAAGAACCATAAGACATACAAACTAAATGGAAACGAAAAAGGTAGTGAGAGAATAGGTGGCACTACCTAAAATCTTAAAAATTGTAGGATTAATTATGGCGATTAAAATTGTTGAATTTAAATGAATGGCCCAAAATAGCTTGCTTTTTTGGGCCATATCTTATGTTTAAAGAGGTTTTTGGCTCCGTTATTGAGCCTTCATTACAAGATTAAATTCTATTCATTCAAATCGACGAAAGTTTTAGAAGGTCTAGGTTAAAATCTCACCAAATTTTATATTTTTGCAATCCGTTTTCGGGATGTGGCCCCTCGGCTACGCTCAGGATAAACTGCACCAACGTTTACAATAAAAATGGTGCAAGTCCTAAATCTTCGATGATTGGAAAACGAATTTAATGACCGGGATGTGGCGCAGTCTGGTAGCGTACACGCATGGGGTGCGTGTGGTCGCTGGTTCGAATCCAGTCATCCCGACTTACCTTATTTAAGTAAAATCAAAACACTGTTAATCTCTTGATTTTCAGTGTTTTGTGTTTTAGGCATATCGTTTGAATTCATTTAAATACATCAGAAGTATCTAATTAACATTCATGCAACTGTAAGTGTTTTTTACAGGGGTCATTTCATCATATGGATTACAATCATATGAAAGAAAAGAAGACTTCGATGAATTTTACGTGGTTTCAATAAAATGACGCAATTTTGGGCTGACAAAGAAAAACGTAGTCAAGAAACAAATAGAGTAAACAAGTGTTTTTAATGGTTATCAGTCCGTGCAAGTTCCACCAAAGATAAAATCCGTCAATTGTTTTTCAACTTCGATGGGATTGATTTTATCTTTTGGATCAATGAACAGCGTATAGATCCAACGAAGTGCTGCCATTATAGTTTGAGTTGTAATTTCTACGTCCCTATTCTCAAAATCACCTTGTTCAATTCCATTTTGAATTATCCTTTGGAGGCTTCTTTCATACTTAGTTCTGCCCTCATGAAATTCTTTCAACCTTGATTCCTTCAAATTTCGCCATTCATTCACTACCATGGCTTGCTCATATGGCCGATTCGAGGAAATCTGTATATATGAAGAGATGACCTGTCTTAATTTTTCCTTTGGTGAAAAACTGGATGCAAGGATTTGGCCCATGGAATCAATGAACTCATTCTGAATATCAAAAAGGTGATAATCCAATAGGGACTGTTTTGAATCAATATAGTTATACACATTGCCAACTTCAAAATCAAGTCTTTGTGCAATATCACGCATGGTTGTGGCCTTGAAGCCTTTCTCGTAAATCAGTTTAAGTGTTTCTTCTTGAAAAAAATCTCTTTTGGTTTTTTTATTCATGGTCGTAAAACTAAAACAATCATATAAGATTGAGGTCATTTTGGAAATTTAGACCTTTGCTATGCCAACCTACCATAGAAAGTCATACGAGCAGATTCTGAAAGCGACTTGTTGGGTTCCGTGTTGTAAGCCAATACCACTAACATACGAGTTCTGTCACCTACCGTTGGCGTTACCCTATGAATGGAATTACGCCCGCGAAACAAAGTCAGTGTCCCAGGTTTTGCATTTAAGGTATCGGGCTTTATCTCATTATCGAGGATTTTTTCAGAAAGCTCAAAATTCATTTCACCGCCATCTGCATCACGAACATCCTTAACATATTCAAATTGCCCTCCACCTTTGGGGCTTTGAATCATAAGGGTAATGGCAAAAGAGGAGTTGTCATAATGCCATCCCAGTTGCTGACCCTCACTTGCATAATGAACATTTATGGAAGACAAAGCATCAGCATATTCATAAAGGGCCTTTACTCCTAACACATCGCACAAAAACGATCGGAAAACTTCTGAATCATATAGGGCATGTAAATCGGATCCAGATGGAATCTGATCGGTAGTAATACAGCCTTTTGATGAAATGACCGTTCGATTGCGTATATGATTATCTGGATAACTGTGATCTTTCGGTGAAAGATAGATATTATGATCACTGGAGGTATAGTATGCCAGGTGCATATTATCCTCCCCTTGCTTACGGATGGATTCAACTATTTCAGGTAGCAAGAACCCTTCAAAAGAAAGAGCACCTGCTCTATCCAAAGTTTCTTTGCAATGCTTGCGAAAAGACTTACTGTTCAGATCATATTTTTTAAAATCAACAATCTGAGCTATTTTTTGATCCATTAAAACTATATTTTAAGATTAAGTATAATTCGAATTCAATCTCCATAAAATTACAATAAAATTCATAATTATGAACGTTCATATACTTTATAATGAACATTTGTTCATTGAATAAAAACTAACTCCATACTACAAGATTATAGTTTAAGGTGGCAACATCGGACATAGTATACCTCCTTCGCTGGACAAACTTGAGCAAAACGTCTATTGAAAAAATTGATAAAGAAGACGAACTTGAAAGTTTAAGGTCTATTTTAAACTTATTTTAGTTGGAATAAAGTTGAAAAAAGGCAAATTCTAAGGTTTATTGAGCTATCATGGACGCTTTTAAGGCCGTAAGGTTACTTTGATTATAAATAATATTTCCTTTCAAGACCAAATCTATACTTCCGACATTTTCAATGTTCACAAGAGGATTCTCAGTGAGCATAATTAAATGAGCCACCTTTCCGACTTCAATGCCGCCATAATATTCTTCAAGCCCAAAGAACTTTGGGCCGCTTATGACTGACGTTGATAAAGCCTCCTGAGGAGTGAGTCCTATCTCAACGAGTAATGCCAATTCGCTTTGTAAAGCGGCTCCCGGATAAACATAGGAATTGGATGGGCCACAATCTGATCCAGCCAGAATAGTGATACCAGCTTGAAACATCAGCAGTACAAAGCTTCGTTCCCGAATATCCATATCGTGCATCAATTGTTTTCCTTCACGACTCCTGTTTTGGGCTTGCTTTATTCTTCTTTCATAAGTTTTTTGAATGCCAGGTCCTATCAGGGGCAAAAGGCTATCCACCGTGGGATCCATATCCTCCAATTGCATAAGCACCTGTGATACATATAAAGTCGGGGTGACAAAGAAATCCGCTGATGCCAATTTTGCAATAGCATCGCTAGCTAGATCTTCATCATAGGTTTCAAGAATCTGTGGGAACATACCAAAACCTAAGTTTTTATGCCTTAAGCTATCCCCAATAGGAGAGGCTAAGCTTAGGAAAGAAAAAAGATGTTCAACTCCATCAAGGCCGAATTCAACAGCCTTAAAATGATCTGCGGACAATGGTATATGTCCTGTTACTTTAAGCCCACGATTTTCGCACTCTTTTAAAATGCTATAATACAGTTCCGGAGATAGTGAGCTAGCATAGATTTTTACAAAGTCGACTTTCATGCCTTCCAATGAATCCAAGGCAGGATTTATATCTTCTAACTTGCCGATTGGAATTGATCCGGCCCAAAATGGGTCCGAACCATCTAACTTCGGACCGGATGTGAAAATGTTGGGCCCGGCCAGTTGTCCTTCCTTTATTTCATTTCTCCATTGCAGTACGCTTTGTGAAATATCACCTCCCATATCCCTGACAGTGGTTACTCCTTGGGCAATAAATAGTGGCAACAAGTTTTTATTTTCGTTGATCAAAGAATCACCTCCTCTAAAATGGACATGATTATCCCACAAGCCGGGCATGACAAACTTTTCTTGGGCGTCGATGATTTGGTCAGACTCAAACCTATCAGAGGATGCCATATTGGCCACCAATTGAATTGTGTCTTTGTTGACACCTATCATCTTCCCAGGTAAAACCTTTCCACTCGCTATGTCTATAACCGAAGCGTTGATAATTAGGATTTCAAATTTTTCTTTGGGCTTTGGTTGACAAGCAACCATAAGAATCAAAACAAAACAATAGAGCGGTAATTTATTCATTGTGAATAGGATTCATAACTCCGGATCTCATGACATGGGTTATTGTTCGAAAGTTGGTAATATCAATTGCGGGGTCTTTTTCCAGAATGATAAGGTTAGCGAACTTTCCTTTTTCCAAGGTTCCAAAATCATCAGCTCTATCCATTGCTATGGCACCATTTTGTGTAGCCATCACAATTATGTCTTTAGGTTCAATTCCTGCTTTTTGCATAATTTCCATTTCATCGTATATGGATATTCCATGAAAGGTGCCCGGATTTCCTGCATCTGTTGCCACTGCAACCCGTATTCCGGATTCATGCACTTTTTTCAAGTTGAGCATCATTATAGGTTCGGTTCTATTACATAGATTCTCGAATAAGTTTATACGCTCTTCAAGGTTAAAATCTTTTGGTAGCTTATCTAAATAGTCAGTGCTTGTTTCTAAAAATGTTTTTGCACGAGCATCCATGGCATTATTAATATCATCAAAATTCCGTTTTTCCTTTAATGAATTAAATGCTTCTAAATAACCTCGAGTCACAGTTATTGTTGGTAGGTAGATAATATCATTCTTTAGGGCCAATTGTATAAATTCTTCATCTACCTCTTTATCATCAACACTATGTACAAGAATCTTAGCACCAAGTCGTAACGCTTCTTTTGCTTGGTCTAAACTTGTGGCATGAACAATGAGTTTATTATTTTGGTTTTGGGTTTCATCCGCAACCGCTCGTAAGCTTTTCATAAAAGAGGAGTCCTTTAGCATAACACCCCAAATTTTAATCCCTGTAGCACCTAGTTTACTGTATTGTTTTACTGTTTTCCTTCCCATTTTTGGCGATGACAAATACACCATTTGTTTAGCGTCTGAAGTATTAAAGTAGTCAAGTCGTTTTTCATCAACACCAGAAAGTAATGGTCCTGATGCAGCTATATGAGGTGCTTTATAATTGTTTTCAGCTTCCTTCTGTCGTGAAATGCTCCATAAAAAACCTCCTACGTCATAAACTCCCGTAACACCAGAACGTAAATAGGCATCATAATAAGATTGTGGATTGGTCTTTAAATCATCTTGAAGTTCGTCAAAATCAAAATAGTCTCTAAAATCTACCACGTTTGGTCTTGCATCAAAAAATCCAGTTTGAGCAAAATGAATATGAGAATCTATAAGTCCAGGAGTTACAAATTGCCCAGTAATATCAATTATTTCAGCTGCTTTTGGAATGTTTACCGTTTTATCGCCAATCTCTACTATTGTACCACCTTGGATAATGATTATTCCGTTTTTTATTATGTCGCCTTTTCCAGTATAAATGGTAGCATTTTTTAATACAACCACATCTGTTGGCGTATTTTGAGTGCAACTGCATATAATAACGAGACACATTAAAAAGTAAAATGGTTTTTTCATGTTTTCAAATTATAGCTAACATTCTGGATATGGTGTCTTGGCTGACGATTGGAGACCATGCACTATCCTCCGTGATATTCCATATTTGGTAATTTTTCTTTTCTGATCAGGAAGCGATTGAACCATTCTAGGACATCTATTTGCCTTTCTTCACGGAATTCCGAAATACCATGATCCCCGCCTTCGTATAGAATCAGCCGGTAAGGGACTCGGTATTTACTGAATTCCATGGCCAGTAACAGAGAGTTTTCGGCTCTTACCCGCCAATCAGATGTCCCATGCAAGATCAATATCGGCACATCTTTGGGAAACCGGTCGGCCCATTTAACGGCTGACCTTCTGTTCAGTGCCGCTGTACGGCTAATCTTATAGTCCGGCATCAAATCCGCATAAACATTCAATTCCATTTCCGGCCGGTTCCGACCGTTCAAAAACAGATCTGAAACCGCTCCGCCTACTACCACCGTTTTTATCTTGTCAGTCCTGATCAAGGTCATATAAGACATCATTCCCCCCCGGCTCCAGCCGTACATTCCTACGGACGAGGTATCGATTTCTGGAAAGCTTTGGAGTATATTGATTAGGTTAACTATGTGGTCCACGTCCTCTCCACCAAACTCATCTTTCACTTCGCTATTGCTTTCGTCTTTGTAATTACAGGCTATAACTGCATACCCGCTTTCCACCAACTTGCCAAATTTCCTTGGTACTTGATCTGCTGTGAAAGGGTAGAATTTGGCACTTCCGCCATCATTCCACAAAATCGTCGGATTGTTGGTTGTATTTTCCGGTACGGCCAGATACCCGTTAACTTTTTTATTATTGCTTAAAAATGAGAAATGATAGTACTTGATTCCTTTCGCTTTTGCATAGTCCGATTGGGCGGAATTCAATTCACTTTCGGAAAACTCCCATCGTTCTATTAGTTGATTTTCACTGGTTTGACCGTAAGTCAAACTTATTAGAAAAGTGAAAAAAACAACAGATGACTTAATTCGGGCAACTTGTTTTATTTTTTGGTTCATAAGAATTACCATTTATTAATTTGTCATAATGAAGCACAACGTAATACTACATTCAGTAGGCGAGGAAGCTAGCCTATTGGCCTGTAGGTACTATTAAATAGTGTTTTACCTATTCAGGGGCATTTTGCCATTTATTCCATACCGGACTTAAATCCACACCAGTTGCCTGAGACATTATAGATTCAATCTCATTGTATTTAAATGCTCTTTGATTTTCATTTGACCAACTAAGCAATCCAAGAATAGCATCTTTAAAGGATTTTTTTCCGTTGCTTTGTTTTTGAATATAGGCATCTAGATCATAAGCCATTAAAGCTCCCCTTGAAAAAAGATTTTTCCCTATTCTAAAATCAGAGGCATATTGGGTCGAACCCAAAAGAGATAATTCCTTTAAGGATTTGGTTTTAATAAAATCCGGAGCATTGTCCATGGTGGTCTTCCACCAGTTTAACCTTTCCTCGTTAGGGAGGATTTCTTGGAAAGAAACATACCATATAAATCCTTCATTTAACCAGATTGTCTCTATCAGGGGTGCCACCTGCCATGCAAATGGGCGGTATCCTTCCCCCCAGGACCTTATTGGAACCCACGAATGTCCCATATGATGTATGATGGTTCCCAAATCTCTATTGGGATAAAATTCCTTTGAAATATCCCGGTGCGCCGTCATGCTATTTAGATGTTCCATATTAAAACCATAGTCATGTCTCTCTGAAATTGGTGTTAAAAACTCATAAACTAAGGTGTAATGCGGCATAGGAACGTATCCGAAATAATCAGCCAGTTTCTGTAGCGATACTAAGCCTGTATTTCCAATGCCTTCTAAATTAATGGTTGTCTCACTCTCACTAAAGGCCACTACAAATAAAGGAATTTGTGCTTCTTCAACACGAATCACCTGGACTCCCTCACCTAAGAGGTACTGAGCATCAACTAATTCGGCATAGTTCTCTACCTCAAAATTATCCATCCCATATTTTCTTTTGGTGTCGGGCCGGAGAGTACTAAAAATGGGCCATGAAGAATCGGTTTTGATGGTTAGATTGATTGCTTCGGTTTCAAGGCCTTCAATAAATCCGAACGCGGAATACCCAAACAATCCAAGATAGTCTTCTCTGGCTTTGGAACTCGAAGAGGCATCCAATAAATCAATTTCCATTTTTTGTATGTCGACGGTATAACTCACTTTATTCAAAAGCTCATTATTTTCTCCAAACGTAAAGAAGCTTCCGTCCCCTATCATCCCTGATAATTGCTTTCCTGTAGTGGTATAACCGATAACATTATCAACAAAGGCCATATAGTTGGTCAGAATATAAGTTCCCGGGGCACTTCTTGGAATTACCAGTTTAGCATCTTTAGTTGCCAATGAATCAAAATTTATTTCAACGACAGCCTTTTTCGAGCTTGTTTTATAGTTTAGAAAATAGGAAACCTTATGCTGAGCACATAAAGAGGTGTTAACTATTATGATGGAAAATAAAATTATAATTCTATTCATGTTGTAAATGTTGTGTAACGTCAAGTGGATATGGCGAGTTGCGTTGCGAACTTGTCAGCAAAAGCAATGGTAGCCCTTAGATGCAAAATGCATCTATTGCACAAGTTAGGTAAAAAAGTCCCTGATAATCATTAAAGTATGGAAAATCGCCCAACCTTTAAATATGCAGGGGAAATGAAGTGCCAAGAAATGCGGTTCGCATCAAGTTTCAAAATCTATTTATATTAAGAAGTGCATTCTATTTTAATATGTAAAGCTGAAAACCAACAGCATAAATATTTATATCTATCGATAATTAAACAAATGAGATTTATGTTCAAAAGTTGTTTTTTGATTTCCGTGTTCTTAACGGGAATATCTTCAAGATAAAATGTTTAAAATAACGATATTCAATTGAATAGAATTTGGTTGATGATTCAGCCATCCTGGTGAACCACTATATTGGTGGTGTCAAAGCATTGTCAACTAACTGATGGACAGTGCTTTTTGTTTTTAATGTTTTCATTTGAATTCAATTGACCCCTTATAAAAGAGGCAGGGTTCGGTGAATTAATAGCATGAAAACAAGTGAAGGCTCCATGGTCTCACCGCTAATTATTTTTGGGAGAAGAAAAGGCGATTACCGCGCAAAACAATAAAGGCCGTTGTCTGGAACATGGCGAACTTATAATGGACTCCATATGTACTATCTAATCTGTTTATTCGGATTCCTTGATGGGCAAATAGACCTCTGTTTTCCATTTTAAATCATTGCCACCCATATTGGGGTTATTGATAAACACCTCTATGGGTTTTCTTTCCACCGGGATATTGTGCTTTTCAGCATAGTTTAAGAGGGCATACCAGGCTCTGTCCGAAATAATATAATTACCATTGAACACCGCTTTTAACGTTCTTTTATCAAAAATTCTCTTGTATTTTATGTCCGGATGATTGGGTAGTTTTTCGGAACGAATAATTGGGTAACAAAAGTTAAAGGACAAACTATCTGCTTTTAAATCCCAATCTACCACCTCAATAAAGGGAGGGCCGTTCAGTTGTACTTCATTTTCGAATAAAATGGAATTTAGAAAAGAGTGATTTGCCATCATTCCCTCAGCTTTACGCTCTGGAGCAGATTTTAGTGGAACACATGCACAAAAAGTGGAGAAAAGGTTGTCCTCTTCAATAATGGAAACTTTAAAACTTTTTATGTGCTCTTCCAAGTATTGATTGAAATCAAGCAACATTTTTCGCGAACCTTTTTCAAAATCGGTATCCATAAAGGGCACTTTGATTTTGTTCATAAATGAATGGTCACGGTCCTTAATGTTCACCTCAACTTCGCTCAATGAATCATGAATAGGGATAATATTCCATTCATATATGTGGACAGAGTCATTGAAAACAAGGGTTTGTTTAAAATCCTTGAGACTGTTGTACTCAATCAAAGAAGAACTGTCCAAGGTCTTGTTCCAAGCCTTAACAGTTTCATAAATGGTGCCTGGAATTGCCTTTGCCTTAAAACTGACTTGATAGTCCTGTGGCTTTAGGAAAAGATACCAAAACAGCACAATGATGATAAAAGAAAGGACTGCAATAAAGATTTTTCTCATATTCAAACCCAAAAATAATGTATTATTTATTGACGATATCAGGTTAGTTCACACTTAATTTG
This sequence comes from Flagellimonas cixiensis, assembly GCF_042134615.1. Classification (GTDB taxonomy): domain Bacteria; phylum Bacteroidota; class Bacteroidia; order Flavobacteriales; family Flavobacteriaceae; genus Flagellimonas; species Flagellimonas cixiensis. The sequence continues at coordinate 240,199 of NZ_CP169639.1, read as the reverse complement.
ACCAATTGCCATTGAGTCAATTTCAAGACCTGTTCATACCTTGAACAATATCTTTTGTTTTGGAATAGATTGTTTCTAGTAGTTCCATAGGTTACTTTTTTAAGCATTTTCCAACAAGCTTTTGGTTTGAAAAATGTCATTTTCGTTTAAACAGATAATATTAGCAAATCACATTTCTTAGTAATACCCAGTTGTAAACAATACACTCGAAAAATCATAGGAAGGGGCTGGTTAAAACCTCAATTTATTTGCTGCTTTTTGATTAAAAAAATGGGAGCATCGTTGTTTAAGGTAATGATGAATTTTTCATCTCCATTCCCATTTATTTTTCCAATCTTTCTGGCAGCTCCAGAAATGTTTAAATTTTGTTTCCAGCCTAAATGGCCCTGCTCATCACTCTGTAACAAAAGTCCATGTGAAGCATCCAATCGACCAAGTTGTGTACTTATCTCAAAATTATTTCCCACCATCAGCACTTCATTTATTCTTTCTTTATCAGTTTTTTCCAAAAAGATGTCATTGACGGTGGACGATTGGACCATTAGGGGCAATTCCCTTGGTGAAAAGTGGCCATTTCCATCGTTTTCAAAATAGGATGTTTTCAATAAGTACACATGCTTTTTAACGGCCTGACTCAATTTTTCCTTCCCGAAGAGCTCTTCTAAAGAGGCTTTTGCAAAGTCTTTATAAAAAAGAAACTTTTTGTTCAAAAAAGGCATTTGTTTAACCAGTTCGTCCTTAGAGGAAAAAACAGTTTCCTTGTCCCCATGAAAATAGGTCACTACGGTTTCTATAGAGCCATTTCCATCAAAATCATTGATGTAGAGGGTAATGGGTCTTTCAACCGAAGCGTTGAACTTTGTATTTAAGCCCCAGTTTCCGGCCAGAATATCTTGATCACCATCATTGTCCAAATCACCTAATTTTATACAGTTCCACCAGCCGTTTGTCTTTTCAAGACCATTGTTTTCCTGCTTGATGAGTTGCTTCCCATTGTTCAAAAAAACAGTAATCGGGGTCCAATGTCCGGAAACCACCAAATCTACAAATCCGTTATTGTCCAAATCGGTCCAAACAAAATCCTTAACATTTCCGATGGTCTCAAAATCTGGTGAAAATGTCGTGGTGATTTCAGTGAAATTTGCATTTCCATCATTCTTGAAGATATATTGCTTGGGAGTTTCCCCGAATTTGGTGGGAACTGCATTGGATGTGATACAAACATCCAGGTCCCCATCATTGTCCACATCTACAGCACCTACTTTGGAGGCATTGATTTCCACATCGGCGAACTGATCGTTAATCTTGGCAAACGTTCCATTTTCATTACGATATAATCTGGGAACTAGAGGATTGCCCTTGGTAAACTCGTTACCACCACTGACTACCAAAAGATCAAGGTCTCCATCGTTATCGGCATCAAAAAGTACATGGTCAATATCCTCATTGAGGGCATCCAACTCAAAAAGTTTTTCTTGTTGCGGTGTAAAACTGCCATTTTTATCCTGTAGGAAAAGTGCAGAAGCTTGCCTTTTCCCCCCGCTGATAAAGATGTCGTCCAATCCATCATTATCAACATCACCCACTGAAATGGATGGTCCCTCGTTGGAGTACGAAAATGGCACCAAAGCATTTCGGTCGAAATCAAGAGATAGCAGTTCTTGATGCGTAAAGTCCAACTTTTGAAAGGGGGCCGAAAATAAGGACTCACCTTGTTTAGGGTTGTTGTTGTAATAGCTGCCAGTGGCATCCTCAAAGGATAATGTTAAGGTTCTATTTGCTGATACATTGTGCAGGGTCTGGTATTTTCCACCTGGCCATACAATTTGGATAGAATCAATAATACTGTCTTTCCCAATGCCAAAATTTAAACTATTGTCCTTGGCAGAAAGGAATCCGCGCGTGGCTATATTTTCCTGGACCGCCTTCTTGGTCTTTTGAAAAACGATGACCTTGGCGCCAATGCCAAACAGGTTCTTGGGCGGTCCATCGAATTTTATTTTGATGGAATTTCCCTTGTCGAGGGTGTTTTCCAAAATATAGGCCTCTTCATTTACATTGTTGACCACCAAATCCAGGTCCCCATCGTTATCAAGGTCTGCATAGGCACATCCATTGCTGTATGAAGCCTTTTTTTGGCTCCAAGTAGCAGTCACATTGGAGAATGTTATCCCGCCATTGTTTTTATAGAAATAGTTCGGAACCTTCTTACTGGGTAGACGATCAATTAGGCCCATATCCTTGTCGGACAAACCATTCTCTATATTTTTTTGGATGTGTTCATTGGAGATGTAATTGATAAAGTCCATATCATTGGTCACCCCTTGAATACCATTTGAGATGAACAAATCTTTAAAACCGTCATTGTCAAAATCGGCAAACAGTGCGCCCCACGACCATTCGGTGGCCTCAATTCCACTTAAGTTGGCAATTTCTCCAAAATGTTGCCCATCCAAATTAAGGTGGAGAGTGTTTTGCATAAACTGGGGGGCATATCCATTTTTAAGATATTGCTGATATACAGGGTAGGGGTACTCCAGCCCCGAAGTTTTGTAGGTTTCCAGATCTTCAGGAAGCATGTCAAGAGATAGAATGTCGGCCAGTCCATCATTGTTGACGTCGGCGATATCATTGCCCATGGAGAAATGGGTGGTATGTCCCATTTTTGTATCATCCTGCGATATGGCTTCTTTGAAGGTGCCATCTTTCTGGTTGATGTAGAGGTAATCATTTTCATAAAAGTCGTTCCCTACATAAATGTCCGGATAGCCATCGTTGTTAATATCACTTATGGCCAAGCCAAGTCCGTAGCCTATGGTTCCCTGAAAAATGCAGGCTTGTTTGGAGATATCTACAAAATTTCCATCATCGTTTCGGTAGAGTATATCCCCCGACATTGAGTCAACCATTTTCCGTTTTGTCCCTTTTCCGTAAGCGCTGTTTAAGTTTACGGAGTGGTTCAACAGGTACATATCCAAATCCCCATCGAGATCATAGTCAAAAAAAGCGGCCTGTGTAGAATACCCGCTAAAATCCAAACCATAGTTTTGGGCTTCTTCCTTAAAGGTGGGTACTCCATTTTTGTCCATGCCTTGGTTGATATAGAGTAAATTTCGACCTCTAATCTGTCCATGGTTTCCCACTTTGCATATATAGATGTCCAACAACCCATCATTGTTGATGTCCACATGGGTCACCCCGGTTGTCCATCCCGAGTCATTTTTGATGTTTGCAGCTTCTGTGATATCCTCAAACTTGAACTGACCTTTGTTCAAATACAGTTTGTCCTCTCCTTGATTTGAAGTAAAGTACAGGTCTATAAGATTATCACCGTTAAAATCGCCTGCAGCAACACCGGCACCGTTATAGAAATAGAGATAGTTAAGGATATTTAGTTCTGGGGTGGGGTTGAGAGTGTTTGAAAAAGTAATCCCTGTCTTGGTAGATTTTTTTAGGACAAAAAGTGTATTGGAACTATGTTCCGAACAGCTTACCATCATTAAGATAATACCGAAAATAAACCAATATGATCTTTTCATTTCATTCATCTAAAATGGAAAACAAGTTAACCATTTCCATTAGAATTGGGAAGATGGCAAAGGTTAACAATTGCCTAGCAATTGTATAATAATTGTTTAATAGGTGCTTGATGAAATGGAAAAGGCCGCCAAAATGGCGGCCTTTTCAAAATATTAAAACAGCCTAAACTTTGAATTGTTTAATACCCTGGGTTTTGGGACAAATTAGGATTGGCCAATAATTGTGGCAGTGGAATTGGAAAAAGAAGCCTTTTTGTATTCTCAATTTCTGCTGTGCCCTTAAATTCCCAATCTCTCAAATATTCTCCAAAACGAATCAAATCGTTACGTCTCCAATTTTCGGTATAAAGTTCCCTAGCCCGCTCATCTAAAATATCGCTCTCCCCAACGCTTACCAATGGTGTTGCTCCTCGGATAGCACGAAGTTGATTGATCAGTGCTGTTGGATCTTGCCCTGAACGGAATTGAGCTTCCGCCTTCATAAGAAGGGCATCTGCCCAACGGAAAATTACCTTGTGTTGTGTGGTCTGACCAAATCTAGGGTTGTACTTAATGATTCTAATACCAGTACGTTCACTGTTATTGATAAGGTTTTTATCTCCGGTTCCATCCACAAAATCTCTTCCAAATTTCAAGTCATTACCTTGTCTATCTGTAAGTTTGGTACCATCTAAATCATATTGTTGATTAATCAGGAAACCAAAACCTACATTGGAACCAAATTCATAGCCTGAAACTTCGGTTGTTCCTTCCCTATTTGTAAACGGAAGTCCCTCTGGAGGTACACCACCTCTTCTTTCTTCCTGTCCATCCAAAGGCGTTAAATCAGTCTCGACTCTATTACTTTCTGAGTCACCCTCGAATAAATCATAGTATTCCGCCAAAGTACTGAAACCGTTCCAGCCACCACCTCCGGCCAAACCGAATGAATTTAAGTGTAAGGGTGCATAAATCATATTTTGAACATTGGATTCTGTAATCCAGATGGTCTCACTATCTGCAGACTTTTTGAAAATTTCAAAATAGTCATCATGAAGTGCAAAGCCATCAGCCTCTATTTGATCTACCAATGAAACAACAGCGGCCATATCAGCGGAATCAGGTGTGCCACCACCACCATTCAATTGATTCAAATAAACGTGCTTGTTCAACAGAATTTTTGCTTTTAAGAATCTAGCAGCTGCTTTACTGGGCTCAACTAAATCATCCCCTGAATTTGCAGGAGTGGTCGGTAAACTTGAAATGCACTCATCCAAGTCTGAAATAATAAAGTCAACAGCTGCTTGCCCTGTCAATACTTCGGGGACGGAATTTGAAGGCAAAGATGTGTCCCTGAAAGGTACTTGTCCATAAAGATCTAAGGTCACGAACATACTATATGCTCTTAAGAAGCGAGCTTGTGCAATAACATCTGCTGGAGCATTACTTCTTTCGTCCATGATCTGTGAAGCCAGTAATTGGCTTGAGGTCCATTGCTCAAAAGGGGTAATCACATCCGAGTCTTCAAGACCCCATTCATGTTGGTGCAATTTTCTCCATCGACCATTATCGCCCCAATCGGCCCCTCTGGTAGGAATCAATTGTGCATCTGTGGTCACCTCATTCAAGGCATAGGTGTTGGCCTGGTCAGATAGGTAGCCTCTAACATTGCCATATAGTGCTTCAAGCGATGAGGTAGGGTTCTCAAGGCCTTGGAAACCTTCTGAAATAAAGGAGTCCGTTTCCTCAATTTCCAAATTGGTACAAGCGGCTACGGCAAGTACCCCGAGGAAAGTAAGTAAATGAATTTTAAATTTATTTATTTTCATGATTCAAACAATTTTTATTTAAAAGGATGCATTTATTCCAAAAGTGATTGTCATTGGATTGGGAAAGTTCATAAAATCAATTCCCCTTGTAGGTAATTCAGCAGCATTTAAATTACCTGTATTGGCAGTTACTTCTGGGTCAGGACCACTGTAATCGGTTATTAAGAATAAGTTTTGTCCTGTTAATGAGAGTCTTAGACTTTTGAATGCTCCTTCTCCTGAAAGAGGTACATTGTAACCAAGAGTTGCATTTTGCATACGTACAAAATCACCTTTTTCCAAGAATCTTGAAGAAACCGCAGTTGAGGCACCTGGGTCTTCACCAAGTGAAAGAACATCTTTGGTGACATTTCTGGCGGTACCCAATTGCCCTGCATTAAAGAACGAGTTTGCCGTGTTGTTGTAAACAGAGAAACCAAACTGACCTGAGAAATATGCTGAGAAATCCCAGTTCTTGACATTAAGGTTTAATGAAAGTCCACTTGTTACATCTGGAAGGGCATCTTCACCAACCCAAGTTTTATCAACATCGGGATCTCCTACGCCATTTCCATCTACATCAGTATAGATTGGATTTCCTGTGCTGTCAAATCCTTCAAAGATTGCCATGTAGTAAGAAAATAGGGAGTATCCGGCTTCAAAACGCTGCGCAAAGGCACCAGTAAGTCCAGGTCCATTAATTGGTCCTGAATTGATTGCTCCTGCAAAATCCTGAATTTCGTTTTTGTTGTATGAAATATTAAAACTTGCTGAGAAATTCACATCCTGCTGTTGAATAAAATCATAGGCCAAAGCAAATTCAATACCTTGGTTAATTACACTGGCATCAACATTGGAAAACTGGAAAGGTGTTGTGGAAGGAAATGCGGGAGGAGTCCTTAATAAAAGGTCTTGGGTATCTCTATAATATAAATCAATACTACCATTTAACCTATCACTATTGAATCCAAAATCCAAACCAACGTTAAAATCCAATGTGGTTTCCCATTTAAGGCTGGGTTCATCAGTGGCCACAATGGCCAAACCATTTTGTTGTATTTCGGCAGAATTGTTGATACCTATACCTCCAAAACGTTGTCTGGCAACATAGTTTCCATAACCCAAACCACTTTGGTTACCGGTAATCCCCGAACTTAAACGCAATTTTAAGGTGGAAATGTTATCCCCAATAAAATCTTCCTCTCCGATCTGCCAAGCAAAGGCTCCTGAAGGGAAATAACCATAAGCATTGTCTGGACCAAAGCGTGAGGAACCATCTGCCCGCATCGTTCCGGTAAACAAATACTTACCGGCATAACTATAATTTATCCTTCCGAAGAAAGATTGAAGCTCATCAGTATTATCAAAAGTTTCTACTGCAATGGCAGTGATGGGCCTGTCAAAACTATATGGAAGATTATCGGTTTTTGATTCAGGGAATAAACGGTTGACAAATAAATCCGTTGTATTGGCCGCATAATAGAACTGTTGGAACGAACCGTCTATTGATGCTTGTGCCGCATTGACAGTGTTTACCAAATCATCACCCATTGCGTTTAACTCTGTGGTTCTAAATCCTCTACCCTGAGCATTTCTGCCAAGTGATCTAAAGTCTTGGAAGGCATAACCTACAATGACATCTAAATTTGAATTGTTAAATTCTTTAGCATAATTCAAAGTAGCTTCCAAAGTTTTGTTTTCACGGTCGAGTGTATAGTATGTTCCGTACCCTAATCCTGTAATTCCTTGATAATTAAGAATGTCTGAACTTAATACGGATACGTTCTCACTTTCGGATTTATCGTAGCCAAGGTTGATTTTACCAGTAATTTCTGGTGTAATCTTGTATTCGGCCGATGCATTTAAAAGAACCCTATCTGTATTGGTAATATTCTGAGATTCAGTTAACATGTTGATTGGGTTTCTAGAAATACTACCCTCTGGCTGAAATCTGGGATTATTGGGCCATGTTGGATTTCCAGAATAGGAGGCACCCAAGATGTCACCTTCTACCCCTGCGGTAGAGTTGATCGGTGGCTGGGATTTATTAACCCTTGATATTGAAGATTGTAAGTTAACGGTAAGTTTATCCTCTAAGAATCTTTGGCTCCAGTTTAGTCTTCCAGTAATTCTCTCGAAATCAGATTTCTCAATAATACCGAATTGTTTTTGATAACCGAAGGTAGCCCTAACATTACCTGAACCGTAGTTGTTCGAATAAGCTAAATTGTTATTTGTTGAGGCTGTGGTCCTAAAAATAACTTCTTGCCAATCTGTGTTGGCACCAAAATCATTGGCTACAGGATCTCCTCCATAATCGGGGAGAGCGGTCAAGTATTCGTTCCGGTCAAGAAGGTCATATTCCCTAACTGGAGTTGCAATACTTAGATTGGATGAAAATTCCCAAACGCCACCAGCGGAACCTTTACCGCTTTTGGTGGTAATTATCACTACGCCATTGGCACCACGTGAACCATAAATGGCCGTTGCAGAAGCATCTTTTAAGATACTGATGCTCTCAATATCGTTGGGATTCAAGAAGTTTAGCGGGTTACCAACCTGACCTGAACCGGTACCACCTGCATTGGAACCTACTGCTTCTGTGCTTTGTCCAAATAAAGGAACACCATCAACCACAAAAAGTGGGTTGTTGTTCGCCCTAACAGAGTTAGCACCTCTAATATTTATTTGAATGCCTGCACCTGGCTCTCCAGTAGTCTGTTGGATGTTGACACCTGCAGTTTTACCTTGTATCAATTGCTCAGGTGAGGTAATTACACCCCCATTAAAATCTTCGGAAGTAACTGCGGCCACTGAACCGGTTGCATCTTTCACGGTGGTCTGTCCATATCCGATAATTACCACTTCGTCCAACGCCTGGGCATCTTCCTCCATTGTAATGCTGATGGTGGATTGACCATTTACGGCAACTTCAATGGATTTGTACCCAATATAACTGAATACTAATACATCGGATTCACTAACGTTGTTCAAGGCATAATTACCATCAAAATCGGTCTGCGTACCATTGGTTGTTCCTTTAACCAATACGCTTGCTCCCGGAAGTGGTCCGTTAGCATCCGAAACAGTACCAGATACTGTCTGAGCTTTTGCCAAACCGATACATAAAAATGTACCAATCAGCAAAAGACTTCTAACTAGCGTAATCTTCATAAAAATGTAAGTTTTGTTAATTTTTGTTAAACATATAAAAAAAATGTAAATAATACATTTATTCAACAGAAAAAATAAAAAAAGAATACATTCTAAGTTTAAGAATTGTGATATTGATATTTTTGGTGGAGAATTAGGTTTATTGAATGGGAGGGATGGCTCTTTAGTCTGGCCACAACGCTTTTTTTTATTTGCATTATCACAGATTGGTCCATTATGTCGAAAACAAATAACATATTTTAAATATTAATGGATTTCTGCTATTAAAGCCTTGGAATGTGCCAATTACTTCATGCTCTATTATAAAGATTGCAAAACCGTACCAATCAATTTTAATTTGGGTAAGTATTTAGTAGATTTGGAGGAAACCAAACTACATAACTAACTCATGAAACTTCAACTGCAATTTTATCAATTTCTATTATCATTTTTTATAACGATAGGGGCATTGGCCCAAGACTTCGAGGCCCTGCAATACCGAACAATAGGACCTTCAAGGGGAGGTCGTGTTACCACAGTAACTGGAACCCCTGCTTTGCCGGGAACCTTTTATTTGGGTGCATCTGGTGGTGGCGTATGGAAAACAGACGATTATGGAACCACATGGAACAATGTTTCCGACGGTTTTTTTAAAACCCCATCTATTGGTGCCATCGAGGTGGCGTTGGACGACCCAAACATTGTTTATATAGGAACAGGTTCTGACGGAATCCGTAGTAACATCATCGAAGGTAAAGGAATGTACAAGTCCATCGACGGTGGTGAAACTTGGGAACATATCGGTCTTGAAAATGTTGGACAGATTGGAGCTGTTGAAATTGACCCCACCAACAATAATATTGTTTGGGTGGCCGCCATTGGAAATGCATTCAAATCGAACGAAGACCGGGGTATTTATAAAACTACGGATGGAGGAGCTACTTGGGAAAAAGTATTGTTTGTTTCCGACGAAGTAGGTTTTGCCGATTTAGAATTATTGCCTGGCAACCCAAACGTGGTTTATGCTGCCGCTTGGAAAGCAAGAAGGACCCCTTGGACTATCGATTCAGGTGGTGAAAATAAAGATGGTGGAATTTACAAATCCGTAAATGGTGGTAAAGATTGGACCAAATTAAAAGAAGGCTTGCCGACTGGTCTTATTGGTAAAATTGATTTGGCCGTTTCTGCAGTTGATTCTAAGATTCTTTATGCAGTGATAGAGGCACCAGGTGATGATAGAGGACTTTACAAGTCGGTAGACCAAGGAAAATCCTTTTCACACGTATCTGATGATGAAAGATTGGTAAATAGACCATTTTACTATACAAACATTGAGCTGGATCCAACCAATCCAGACATCATTTTCTCCAATGCCAACCCATTGATAAAATCCATTGATGGAGGAAAAACATGGAAGCGTATGAGTGTGCCCCATGGTGATAACCACGATATTTGGTTGAATCCGAACAACCCTGATTTATTGATTCAGTGTAATGATGGAGGGGCAAACGTTTCCCATAATGGAGGTGAAACTTGGTCTACGCAATTCAATCAACCTACAGCAGAAATTTATCAAGTAGCAGTGGATGACCAATACCCTTATTGGGTTTATGGCGCACAGCAAGACAACTCAACCATTGCCATTCCGAGTTCGGCACCAACGGCTTCAAATCCTGCAAACGGAAGTGTGATGATGAGTGTTGGTGGTTGTGAAACTGGTCCTGCAATTCCAATGCCCGGAAATCATTATTTGGTATACAATAACTGTAAGGGACGTTTTAGTGTGTACAGTAAAAAAACGGGAATTAGCCGTGAATACTCCATTGGGGCGACTAATATTTATGGACACAATCCCAAAGATTTAAAATATAGGTTCCAACGTGTGGCACCGATTCATGTGTCGCCATGGAATCCAGAGGTAGTGTACATGGGTTCCCAATTTTTGCACAAAACCAAGAACGGCGGAAAAGTGTGGGAAATCATCTCTCCAGATTTAACGGCCAATGAACCGGATAAGCAGGTAATTTCAGGAAATCCGATTACAAGGGATATTACTGGTGAGGAATATTACAGCACGTTGTACTCCATTCGCGAGTCGAAAATCACTCAAGGCTTGATTTGGACCGGTTCCAACGATGGTGTTATATCCGTGACCAAGGATGGAGGTGAAACTTGGGAAACCGTAACTCCGAAAAAACTGCCAAAAGGTGGACGTGTAGAATCGGTAGAGCCTTCACAATTTGACCCTGCAACGGCCTATATTGCAGTAGACCGACATTTGTTGGGCGACCCAACGCCATATTTATATAAGACCAATGATTATGGAAAAAGTTGGACATTGATCAGTACAGAATCCAATGGAATACCATCGGATCATGTAACTAGGGTGCTTCGTGAAGACCCGGTTCGCAAAGGGCTCTTGTATGCAGGAACTGAATACGGCATGTTCGTGTCTTTTGATGATGGAAAAACATGGAAAGAATTCCAACAAAACCTTCCCGTAACTCCTATAACCGACATTATCCTGTTCAGGGGTGATTTGATTTTGAGCACCATGGGTCGTGGTTTCTGGATTTTGGACAATATTTCTGCATTGCAGGATGAAAATATTTCAAGTTTGGGAGATACTCCTGTTCTTTTTAAACCAGATAATACCATTCGCTACAGAACGCCTTGGTACGGAAGTGATTACCCAAATTATCCTGCAACTAGTGTGACCATTGATTATTATTTGCCAGAGGAAACCAAAGATGGCGTAGCCTTGGAGATATTGAACAGTAGCAATGAAATAGTGGCGAAAATTGTAAGCGATTCCACCCAAATGAAATCAACCACTGAAAAAGTGGAGGATATGGGCTTGAGCATGACTTTTGTGTACATCGATAAAAAGTTGGAAACCAAAAAAGGACTCAATCGATTTGAATGGAACTTAAGAGCCAAAGGCGCTTGGGCCAAAAATAAGAACAGGCGTTATAGAAATGGACCAATGGTGCCTCCAGGAAGTTACAGAGCAAAATTGACCGTTGGAAACCAATCTTTTGAAAAGCCTTTTGAAATAGTGATTGACCCAAGATTGGCGGAAGATGGTGTTACTCAAGCCGATATTGTGGAACAACAGGCATTGCATGGAAAAGTAATGGATTTACTTTCGGAAGCACGTCAGTATCAGGATAAATTGGAAACAGAAATCAAGAAATTAAAAAAGAGCAAGATCGGCGATGCCAAATTGGAAGCCTACGAGTCTGCCCTTAAACAATTGAAGAATGAAGAAGGGGCATATCCACAAAATATGATGGTGTCCCAAATTTCATACCTATATAATATAATGGGTAGCAGTGATAAAGTGCTCGGTCAAGAAGAAAAAGACCGTTACCAAGAACTGTTGACCCAGTTCAACGAATTAAAACAAAAAACAGGTCTTTAATAGTATAAGCCCCCTTTTAAAAGGGGGCTTTTTCTTTATTGGAGTTCTTCACACCTAAAACCTTGACTTTTTAAGAGTGAAGTGATTCTTGGAGCATTCAGGTTTTGGGATTCCACTCGAAGAATGTTGTCGCAATCCTCAAGGTCAAAATTCCAGCACCCATTCTGGTCAATAATTCCGTTTAACGAAGCACGAAGTTTTTTCACCTCACCCTTTCGTTGTACAGAAGTTTTAAATACGTGTACTCTCATTTCAACTTATGAGCGATCGTAAAAAAATGGCGGTTCAATCTCTAAGGCACGTAAATACACATAGGCTTGTGCTCGGTGGTGAATCTCATTGTCCACAAAATATTGAAATTGGGAAAGTACAGAACCTTCAAATTGTCCAAAAAGCTTTATTATTTCTTGGAATCGTTCAATGCTGAGTTTATTCCACAACTGGTTGATTTCTTCCGTGTCTTGATCCCATTTTTCTAAAAATTGAGCTTTGGTGTTCCCATAATCCCTGTGCTCGTCAAATTCGGAAGCGGTACCGGATACGATTTCGGTTAGTCCGGGAACGGCAATGGCAAAAAGCTCCTTCACCATCTCGGAAAAAGGGCGCATTCCACCGATACTGTAATTGAAAAACTCTTTTTCTGGGAAGGCTTCGATAACCTTTCGGGTTAATCTTCTGTGACCTTGATAATGCTCTAAAAATTGTGTTGGACTCATAACTTGGGCTGTTGTTTGTTCATTGATGGTGTTTTCCATGTGAAAATGATTTAAAGGTTTATTGTTTCTGAAATCAAAGGTAAAATGGGGGTGTGACAGCCCCCTGTCAGTAGTGAAAATTAAAATCAAAAAAAGTGTGTTGACAATCTGTTGTCACATGGCCAACATAGCTTTGTAAAAGAGATGAAAGTAAGGTCCAATACCTGTCTAACGAATGGACAGGCAGTCGAGACCGATTTTGAAACTAATCAATCGATTAAATAAAGTAAGATGAGCTGGAAAACACCTTCCATCCTTGGATTGAAATCCTATCTTTGGGAGATAGCTCACGCAATTATGGGAATAGATACCGTAAAACGTTTTGATAGGATTGTTGCTATTTTAATTCAGCTACAGACCAAGCGGATTGTAAAGGCACAGGAACTCGCGGACCGATTTGAGGTGAGCTTGCGTACAATTTACAGGGATATTCGAACTTTAGAGGCCTCGGGAGTGCCCATAGTGAGTGAAGCGGGGGTTGGGTATTCCATTATGGAAGGCTATCGGTTACCACCCGTAATGTTTACCCGAGAAGAAGCAGGGAGTTTTGTGGCTGCAGAAAAGTTGATGCAGCAGTTTACCGATAAGTCTCTTGGGGCGTATTACGAATCGGCAATGTTCAAGTTGAAATCTGTACTGCGGGGAAGTGAAAAAGATTGGGTAGAGGCTTTGGAAACCCAAGTTACCATTGTTCCAGGTCAAGTGCTGTTCAATGATAAAGTGCCCAATGCTTTAGAAATACTTTTTGAGAGCATCGCCGAGCGAAAACAGGTGTTTCTACGTTATGAGTCGTTGCGGGAGGAGATACCTTCCGAACGAAACATTGAGCCCGTGGGACTTTTTAATGAAAATGGGTATTGGTATATTTTGGGCTATTGCCATTTGCGAACGGATTACAGGCATTTCCGAACGGATAGAATTCAATATATAGTTAGAACCTCCAAGGGTTTTATGTTGGAACACGGTACTTTGGATGAACATCGGAGCACAAAGGAAGCGAGTAACAAGACCAAGGTTAAAATATTGGTGGACAAAACGATATCAAAGTACATCAAAGGCCAATCTAAAAATTACGGATTGGTTTCGGAGGAGGTAAGGGGCAAACAAGTGGAAATGACCTTTATGACCCATGATTGGAAAAATGGCTTTGCCCGTTGGTATGTAATGTTCGGAGACTATGCTAAAATAATTGAGCCCGATTTTTTAAAGGAGCGCGTAGTGGAAATTTTGACAAAAAGCCAAGAGATGCTTTCCAATTAAAAATGGATTTGTTCAGCAGTCAAATAGACCCCAACAAAAATCTATTGCCCAAAGATGGGGTGGTAAACTATTTTGGCCCAATTTTGAATCAAACCGAGGCAGACCACTATTTTCAAAAGCTTATGGATTCCATTCCTTGGGAAAAAGATGTGCTTTTTATGTTTGGAAAACGTATCGAAACCAAACGTAAGATAGCTTGGTTTGGGGATCAAGCGTTCGACTATACCTATTCCAATACCACCAAAAGAGCCTTGTTTTGGACTCCAGAATTGTTTGAATTAAAAAAACTGACCGAAACGCTCACAGCAACCACTTATAATTCATGTTTGCTAAATCTATATCATTCTGGTGAGGAAGGAATGGGTTGGCACAGTGATGATGAAAAGGAATTACAACCCAATGGTGCAATTGCTTCCCTTAGTTTTGGAGCAGAACGTAAATTTGCTTTCAAACATAAAAACACCAAAGAAAAAGTGGAGTTGAATTTGCACCATGGTAGTTTATTGGTAATGAAAGGCGTAACCCAAAATCATTGGCACCATCGATTGCCTCCCACCAAAAAGGTGCCATCACCACGGATCAATCTAACTTTTAGAATCATCACAACAACTATCTAACATAATCTGGTTTTTCAACCTCTTATATTTGGCCCAGTAGTTTTGTATATTCATTGTTTCGAAAGACCTTTATCGAACAAACTAAACAGCATGCTATTTAGGCTTTTTATTCTTCTATTTTATTTCGCTTGTTTGCCTTTAATAGGGCAGCAATTGTTGCCTCCCATCCAAAACTATCAATTATTGGATTATAAAGGAGGAACTAAAAATTGGGATATTTCGGTAAACGAAAAGGGTGAGCTTTTCGTTGCCAACAATAAAGGTTTACTACATTTTAATGGTGAGGAATGGACGTTGAACAAATTGCCCAACAATACCATCATCCGTTCAGTGGAAAACATCGGAGATAGGGTGTATACAGGGTCTTATGAGGAATTTGGGTATTGGACCAAAAATGAGTTCGGTGAACTTGGGTACACCTCCTTAACTCATTTGATTAAAGACCATACGTTTACGAGTGAAGAATTCTGGGAGATTTTTCCATCTAAAGATGGATCGGTGATGTTCCGTTCCTTTTCTTCAATCTATACCTACTCCAATGACCAAATAACGGTAATAGACCCACCTTATGTAGTTTCTGATTTTATCGAGTTCAACAACAAGTTGGTTGTTGCCGCAGGGTCTACCGGACTTTATGAGGTGGTAGAAGGTAAATCTGTTCCCTTGCCCAATCAAGAACTGTTAAATGGAAAAACGGTTAATGATATGACCATAATTGAAGGTCAACTGTTGATAGGAACCAAACTTCACGGTTGTTTCTTATATGATGGAACGAGTCTTACCCCATGGTCCGCACCCATTAACGAAGCATTAAAACAGCACCAGCTAAACAAAATAACCTTATTGGGGAATGGACTTCTGGGTTTTGGAACCATCAAGAATGGGATGTACCTCTATGATACCACTTCCAAACAACAAAAGATACTCAATCGGGAATCGGGTCTTCAAAACAATACAGTACTTTCCCTATTACTGTTCAAAAATCAGTTATGGTTAGGTCTTGATAATGGAATCGCAAGGGTTAGAATCAATAATCCCATCTCATACTACACCGACTATACGGGTACACTGGGAATGGTTTACAGCATTGCTTGGTACAACGGAAAATTGTTTTTAGGAAGTAATACCGGGGTTTTTTACTTTGAAGGAAACCAACTTCAATTTGTAAATGGTTCACAAGGACATGTGTGGGATTTACGGGTTGTCGAAGGCGATTTGCTTTGTGGTCATAATACAGGCACCTATAAAGTCACTGAAGATAGTTTTGAGCAAGTAAGTGATATTGCAGGCGGGTACCAAATGATTAAGGTGCCGGGCCAAACTGCCACTTATGTACAGGGCACGTACAATGGACTGGCTAAATTTCAAAAATTGGAAAATGGCCAATGGCAGGTAGATAAAATTCAGGGTTTTGATGCACCGGTAAAGCAATTGTGTTTTGAAACCCCAGAGGTGCTATGGGTGGCCCATCCGTACAAAGGATTTTACCGCATGAACTTTAAAGGGACTGGCTATGGGGAGTTTGATGAGATTCAGGAGTTTGATCACGAAGGAGCGCCAAGTGAGTACAATGTAAAGCTTTACAATATTAAAAATACCATTGTGCTAAACAGTGAGGGTAATTGGTTCGCTTACAATCCAATTGCAGATCGTATTGAAAAATTTGATGCGTTCAAGGATTACAACAATAAAGAATTGCTCTTTTTTGATGAGGAGTATTTCTGGTTTGTGAACGACGAGAATCACAAGGCCATTATCCATACCAATTTAAAGGGTGATAGTCTATTAGTGACCGATTTGCCGCTTCGCGAGCGACTTGCCCCTGATTCCCAAAAGGTGGTGCAAGTAAATGATAGTACTTCATATATTACGTTGACAGATGGATTCGCTAAGATTAATGATCCAAGACTCAAACAAATAACCAGTGAAGAGCTGCCTGTTCCACAATTTGTGGTGCTTTATGATGAAGAACAAAAACATTCTGTCCTAGAGGAGTCCCTGGAAATACCATTTCGTCATTCTGAGTCCATAACCATTGAAGTAGCCGCTTCGGAGTACATCTCACCGAATTATTATTATCGGCTTGAAGGCCCAAAGGAGTATTCCGAATATTCTGAAAATGGGTTCATCAACTTTCAAAACCTGCCATTCGGTGCATACACCTTAAAAATTGCCACTTCAGGCATGGAAAATTCCATTTCTGATTTTAATACGTTGCAGTTCACAATTTCCCCGCCATGGTATTTCTCCTGGGGCAGCTTTGTCTTATATGCTGCACTGGGTGTACTTGTCATTTATTTGGTGCGTAGATACAACAGAAGAAAATTGGAACGTAAGCGACGCGAGCTGGAAGAACAGCTGAAACAAGAACAGCACGAACGAATGGAAAAATTGGAAAAGGAGGAATTGGCCAATCAGGTAAAATTAAAACAAAACGAATTGGCAAGCACTACCTTGAATATAGCCCGTAAAAATGAAATGATTTTGGAACTTAAAAATATGTTGGTGATGAATAAGGAGAAGTTTTCAAATTCACAACGGTATAGGTCATTCATCAAAAAATTGAACAGTTCCATTGAGGATACTGAAGATTGGAGACGATTTGAGGTCAACTTTAAAGAATTGCATGAAGATTTCTTTGAACGATTATTGAAATCTTTTCCATCCTTAACTCCAAAGGACCTTAAGCTATGTGCTTACCTTAAGATGAACCTTACCACTAAAGAAATTGCCCCACTTATGGGAATTACGGTAAGGGGAGTGGAGATACATCGCTATCGACTTCGAAAAAAGTTGGATATGGACAGTTCTGAAAATCTATCCAATTTTCTCATCACGTTCTAAAAGGGTTTAAGCGTATTTTAAGTGATGAAATATCAATTTTACCACTACATCATTACTACATCACTATGTTAATTCTTTTTACATCAAAGGAAGGGTGTACTACTGCAAACTAGGTAATACAAGGGGTTTCAGGCCCTTCATTGATGATGTATTTATTATGTATTCCAACAGCGGGCTATCGATGGGCTACTTTATTAATTTAGTAAAAATCTAACTCTATTTTTGCACAATTATGAAAATTAAAAGCAAACTTTTGCTAATCTCGTTTTTGTTGTTTCAGGCCGTACTTTTGGCCCAGAACAATATAACGATTTCGGGTACGGTGACCGATGATATGGGACAACCGTTACCTGGGGCAAGTGTAGTGCTTCAAGGCACTACTACAGGAATCCAAACCGATTTTGATGGTAATTATCGTTTGGAGAACATTCCAAGTAACGGAATCTTGGTGTTCAGCTACGTCGGATTTACAACTCAAACCATACCTATTAATAATAGGACTACCATCGACCTAACCATGGAAGCGGACACACAAAATCTAGATGAAGTTGTGGTGGTAGGTTATGGTACACAAAAGAAGGCCGATTTAACCGGTTCCATTGTCACGGTAGATGCGGAACAAATTGAAAAAACGCCTTCGGCCAACCCAGTACAATCCCTTCAAGGTAAGGTGGCTGGGGTTCAAATTGTATCACCTGGTTCTCCAGGCGCTTCACCAACCGTTAGAATTCGTGGGCTTGGAACTTATTCCAATGCGACAAGCTTATTGTATGTAGTGGACGGGATGTTCTACAGCAACATCGATTTCTTGAACCCAAACGATATTAAGTCGATGAACGTACTTAAAGATGCTTCATCTTCAGCGATTTATGGGGTAAGGGCTGCCAACGGTGTAATTATCATTGAAACAAAATCTGGTGGTAAAAACAGAAAGCCACAAATTGAGTACAATGGGTATACCGGTATTCAAAGAGCCCAAAATGTATTGCAAATGGCCAATGCTGAGCAGTTTGTGACCATGGCTGTTGAGTCTGGTTCTGCTGCCGACGTTCAATTTATATTAAATGCCATGCAACGCTACGGTCGTAGCCGAATCAACCCCAACGTACCGGATGTAAACACAGATTGGTACGATGAGATTATTCGTGATGGTGTTATCCAAAACCACAGTTTAAGTGTAACAGGTGGCACCGATAACGTTTCCTACTCCATGGGTACCAACTACTTTTCTCAAGAAGGTTTGTTGGATATGAAAAACGACTATGAAAGGTTCAATATTCGATCCAAACTGGATATAGATGTGTTGGATAACCTAAAAATGGGAGTAAATACCGTATTCAGTAACGCGACCCAACAAACACCTGAAAACTCAGCCTGGTTCAAAGCCTATTTTGCAGTACCGATTTTACCAGTTTTTGATGAAATGAACACCGAGGCATCTCCAACTCGCTATGCGAATGCACAAGCTTTGGGCTACAGGGGAACACAAAACCCTTTCCCAGATATGGATTACAACGACAACAGGTTGAAAATACGCAAGTTGTTGGCCAATGTTTATTTGCAAACTGACATTATTAAAGACAAGCTAACGTTTAAAACCACCTATAATGTTGACTTTTCTGCCCTGGAAGAGCGGTATGTGAACTTACCTTACAACATGGGATTTGGTGATCAAAGAATTTCATCCATTAACAGACGTCAGAACAACTATTTTAACCAAATTTGGGACAATGTGTTGACCTATACGGACACTTTTGATGAAGATCACATTGTGACCGTTATGGCGGGAACCTCTTTTAGGGATGAAGCAGCAAACCAGTTTCAGGCAACAGGAAGCGACATTGCAGGTATCGACTATGAAACATCATGGTACCTCAATTTTGCAGATCCTTTATCCTTTAACAATAATGTAGCGGAGAACAATCGTAGAATTTATGGGCAATCCTACTTCGGAAGGGTATCCTACAACTTTAAAAACCGCTATATTCTATATGGAACTTTCAGAGCAGATAGATCATCCAAGTTCACCAAAGAACAGTGGGGATATTTTCCATCTGTTGGTGCAGGTTGGGTACTTTCGGAAGAACCATTTATGGAAAATGTGGGCTTCTTCGATTTCTTAAAATTGAGAGCGGCTTGGGGTCGTTTAGGTAACGATAACGTGCCTGCAAGTTCAGGTTCCAATACCATTTCCAATCAAACAGTTGACTTGGGCGATACGCCAAATACAGGGATTACCGCTACAAGTACCTTCACCGATTTAACTTGGGAAGTTGTTGAGGAGTTGGACTTCGGTTTCAACATGAACACCTTGAACAACAGACTTTCCGTAGAAGCTGATTATTACATTAGGGATACGGAAGACGCCATTATGCCCGTTTATATTCCAATCGCGAACCAAACCGTGTCCAGAAACTCAGGGGTTATCCGTAACTCAGGGGTAGAGGTGGCCTTAAATTGGAGCGATGAAATTTCTCCGGACTTTACCTATACTATTGGAGCCAATTTTACCACCGTAAAAAACGAGGCCATTGAAATAGAGGATGAAAGTGGCTATATCGATTCAGGTTCTGCCGAATTTAGACAAAGAACCATGGTAGGCGAACCACTTTATGCTTTCTACGGCTACGAAACCACTGGAGTTTATCAAAACCAAGCCCAGATTGATGCCGACCCGGTAGCGCAAAGTGCAATTGCCGATGGGCAGAACATTCAACCCGGTTATTTAATTTTTAATGACCGAAATGGCGATGGTACAATCACTGATGAAGATAGAATGGTCATTGGTTCGTTCCTTCCAAAATTCACCTATGGAGGTAATATCGGGCTCAATTACAAAGACTTCGGATTCTCCATGAACTTTTACGGACAGTCTGGCAACAAAATTCTCAACAGAAAACGAGGTGAGGTCATCTTCACCAACGATACCAATATGGATGCCGATTTGGCCAAGAATAGATGGCATGGTGAGGGGACTAGCAACAGTTATCCATCATCTGCAGGTCTACGAGATAGCTGGAACCAGCGTTTGAGTAATTTTTGGGTAGAAGATGGAGATTTCTTCCGAATCCAGAACATTCAGTTGGCCTACACCCTTCGTGGTGATAAACTTAAGGGGAATGCACCCGACTTCAAATTTACATTGACCGCAGAAAGACCACTGACTCTTTTCAACTACAATGGATTTAATCCAGAAGTGTCAGATGGCGTGGATCGCCAAACGTACCCAGTACCGGCCATCTACACCATAGGTGTTAATGTTAAACTATAAAAAGAAAATTGTGATGAAGAATTATAATAACCTAATATATAGAATGGTATTGGTGCTGATTGCGATATTTACTTTGCAATCCTGTTCCGATAAGTTTGACGACATTGAAGGTCAGTTGAATGCCGATGACCTTGATTACACGGCCACCGAAGATATGGTGCAAGCCTTGGTGGGATCCTACTATATTATTGCTACCAGAGGATGGGAAGAACCTTTATTGCTTTCTGTTCGTGGCGATGATGTAAATGCAGGAGGTTTAGGAGACCAGCAGCCCTTTGCCGATACCGATAATTACGTGTACTCCCAAGGATATTGGATGTACAACTCCCTTTGGAATGTGCACTATGGAGATATCGTTCAATTAAACACTCAAATTGAGCTAATCGAGAACTTCAAGGATTTTGCCGATGAAAGCGAAAAAGCCACGGCAGACCAATACATTGCTGAGATAAAAGTAATGCGTGCCTGGTTGCACTTTAATTTGGCAAGAGTTTGGAGTGATGTATTTATTATCGAATCTACCCAACCAGATGCAGAAATAGCGAATGGACCAGTTTCCAAGCAACTGATGATGCAATTTATCTCAGATCAAATGGATGAGGCCATTCCTTTATTGCCCAACTTAAGGCCCAACGAACGAACAGATATTCCGGGTGGAGTTACTCGCTATACCGCCTATGCCTTAAAAGCGATGGCTCATTTGGAAATGGAAGATTACCAAGGAGTGGCCGATGCCTGTGCAGCCATTATCAACTCTAACAAGTTTTCTTTGCACCCAGACTTCTACAGCCTTTTCAAAAAACCAGGAGAGTTGAGCGATGAGAGCATCTTTGAACTTCAATTCTCTGATTATGGTTCTAGTACGGGAGATACGTTCTATCACCTATATGCACCATTTGGACCTCAAGGTTGGACCCCGGCAAGAGAAAATGCCTCTGGAGGATGGGGCTTTTATGAGCCAAGTATGAAATTCATCAAGTTTATGTTGGATAGAGGGGAAACTGAAAGATTGGAAACTAGTGTGCTATTTACAGACCGTGGTATTGCAGAATTACAAACAGATCCCAATTATGCAACCTTACCATCGTTTGTGAGCAATACTACTAGAGATGGCGATGTGATCAACGATTACGCAAGAGCTCTTTTTGCCAGTGGAAAACACTATTTGCCATCCGTTCAATTGACCGATCAGAGAAATGATTATGCTGGCGGTAAAAACATGATCGTAATGCGCTACGCAGAAGTACTGTTAATGTATGCCGAAGCCTTGACGCGAGGAGCAAGCGGTTCAGGTATGACAGCAGACCAAGCGGTAAACCTAGTACGTACAAGAGCAGGAATGTCAACTGTTTCAGGTGTATCCTCAGAGGATGTAATGGACGAAAAATTTGCCGAATTGGGCATGGAGTGGGGTATCCGCTACTACGATATGATCCGTTTGGACAACTACAGCGAATTGAGCTACGATGGAAGAACCTTTACAGCAGATAAAGAGTTATTGCCTTATCCACAAGCACAGTTGGATGCACTTCCAAGCTTGGGCGGAAGCGGTAGCGACGATTAACTAACTAAATAAACTACACAAGATGAAATATATAGTAAAATCCATTTGGATGCTTTTGGGGATCCTGGTGATTTCTTGTAACGAAGGTATCGACCCCATCACTGCAGTGGATGCAGGTGTGGACGAATCAGCGCCACAAGTGACCATAACATATCCAACAGAAGGCGTGGAACTTATGCCATTTGAGGAAGAAACCTCCATTGATATTGTGTTTGAAGTGACCGACGATATCGAGGTGACAAATGTTTCAGTGGCCATGGACGGGTCGCAGATTGCTTCCTTTTCCTCTTTTAAGGATTATAGAATCGTATTGGAAGAAGTAACTTATGATGGATTGGGCAATGGAGATCACAAAGTAACTGTGACCGCCACCGACATCGAAGGAAAAACCACTACAGAAGAAGTGAACTTTGCCAAGTTGGCACCCTATAGTGCTCAATTTGATGGTGAAGTTTTGTACATGCCATTCAATGCTGATTATATGGACTTTATCAGCTTCCAAGAGGCAGGTGAAGTAGGTAATCCAGGTTTTGCGGGAGACGGATTTTTGGGGGCCGACGCTTTTGAAGGTGCACAAGATTCATATTTAACATTCCCAATGGATGGACTTAAAAGCTCCGAGTTCAGTGCGACATTCTGGTACAAAGTCAATCCTACTCCCGATAGAGCCGGTATTTTGGTCGTGGGTGACGATGCCGACGATAGAAATCAAGGCTTCCGTTTGTTCCGTGAAGGAAATGCTGACGAACAGCGCATCAAAGTAAATGTGGGTACAGGAGCAGGAGAAAGTTGGAACGATGGTGGTGTAATCGATGTGACCGCAGGAGAATGGGTGCACGTAGCACTTTCCATTTCCCAAACACAGAGTACCATTTATTTCAATGGTGTTGAAATGTTAACTGCTGATTTGCCAGCACCTATCGATTGGACAGGTTGTGAGGAATTACATATAGGTTCAGGTGGACCAACCTTTGACTACTGGGATCATGGTTACGATGCAAGTCAAATGGATGAGCTTCGTATCTTCAATAAGGCCTTGACACAAAGTGATATCCAAATCATGATCAATGCGGCTAATCCTTATATGCCTCAATTCCCAGGAGAATCGTTGTATATGCCTTTTGATGGGGATTATATCGACTTGATTGGAAGTAAGGCAGCAAGTACCGTAGGTTCACCAAGCTTTACAGATGAAAGTCAAGTTGGAGATCAAGCCTATTTAGGAGCCACAGATTCATACATTAACTATCCAGCAGATGGGCTAATGTCCGCAGAGTTTAGTGGTTCGTTCTGGTATAAAGTGGATGCAACCCCAGATAGAGCAGGAATTATTACTATCGGTGATGATGCAACCGATAGAAACCAAGGTTTCCGTTTGTTCCGTGAAGGAAGCGCTGACGAACAACGCATTAAGCTAAATGTTGGAACAGGAAGCAGTGAAAGTTGGAATGATGGAGGTATAATTGATGTCACCGCAGGAGAATGGGTGCATATTGCCTTCACCATTTCAAGCACCGAAAGCGTTATTTATTTGAACGGTGCCGAAGCATTGACTTCAGCGATGTCTGCTCCAATCGATTGGACAGGTAGTGATACCTTCACCATTGGTTCTGGTGGACCAACCTTTGATTATTGGGGGCACGCTTCCGATAATAGTAGCATCGATGATTTAAGATTCTTCAGCAAAGCATTGACCGCAGAAGAAGTGGCCGAAGTTTTTGGAGGTGATGTTGCCCCTAAAAATTATGGGTCAACATTATATATGCCTTTTGACGGAACCAATGTTGATGACAATTCTGGAGCAGTAGCAACAGTAGAGGGAACCCCTGGTTTTGCCGGAGAAAGCGCAAAAGGGAGCGATGCCTACGCAGGAGCTACAGATTCATACTTAACATTCCCAATCGATGGCTTGTTCAGCAACCAATTTAGTGGGGCATTCTGGTATAAAGTAAGTGGAGACCCCGATAGAGCGGGAATCTTGACGGTTGCCCCTCCAATGAATGGTGCAGATAATGATTTGTCATCAGGATTTAGATTATTTCGTGAGGGAAGTGCCGATGAACAGCGCATCAAACTTCATTTAGGAACCGATGCAGGTGATGTTTGGAACGATGGTGATGTTATCGATGTAACAGCAAACGAATGGGTGCACGTAGCCTTTACGGTGACCGAAACCGAAACATTGATTTACTTCAACGGAGAACCTGTGGTGAATACTGGTGATATGGCAGGTAAGACCATAAGTTGGGACAATTGCACCATCCTATCCATTGGATCGGGAGCACCCAATTTTAGTGGTTGGAATCACCTTTCCGATACTAGTTTTATCGATGATCTATACCTATTCGATAGAACGTTGACACAAGAAGAAATTCAAGAAATTATGAATAATTAAGTGCTTGGCACTGCTAATTAGTAGAATATTTAGTTTGTATGAGGTTAATTTTAATTCCATTGGCCATTGCCACCCTAATTATAGGGTGCAATGGCCAAAAAACTAAGCAAGACGCCAAAACAACATCAGAAATAGATGCAGATAGTCTTGCCTTGGCAGATGAGGTCATGTTGGACACGCTTCAGTACCAAACCTTCAATTATTTTTGGGAGGGAGCGGAACCCGTTTCAGGATTGGCCAGAGAACGTATGCACATGGATGGGATCTATCCCAATCACGATAAGGATATCATAACCACGGGAGGTTCAGGATTTGGACTTATGGCCATTTTGGTTGGTGTCGAAAGAGGATTCATTACCCGTGAGCAAGCCCTGGAACGTTATGAGCGGATCATAGACTTTTTGGATAAAGCCGATCGTTTTCATGGGGCATGGCCGCACTGGTTATTGCCATCGGGTAAAGTGACCCCTTTCAGTAAAAAAGACAATGGGGGAGATTTGGTGGAAACCGCCTTCTTGGTGCAAGGACTCCTGATCGTAAAAGCCTATTTTGAAAACGGAAATGATCGCGAACAACAACTCGCCCAAAAAATCCAAGAACTTTGGGAAGGTGTCGAGTGGGACTGGTACACTAAAAATGGGGAAGATGTGCTGTATTGGCATTGGAGCCCAGAGTACGAATGGGAAATGAATTTCCCCGTAGGAGGTTATAACGAAGCCCTTATCATGTACATTTTGGCTGCCGCTTCACCCACACACTCCATTGAAAAATCAGTATACGAAAAAGGTTGGGGCGTTGATGGTGAAATCGCAAAGGACACCACCTATTATGGACTAAAGACCGAAATGAACCACTACGAGCATAGTGATGCACCCGTTGGACCACTTTTCTGGGCCCATTATTCCTATTTGGGATTAAACCCCAAAGGATTGAAAGATCAATTCGGTGACTATTGGAAATTGAACCAAAACCATGCGTTGATCCATTATAAATATGCCGTGGACAACCCAATGGATTACAAAGGTTATGGCGAAGATTGTTGGGGCTTGACCTCCAGCTACTCCATCAATGGATATGCAGGGCACCGCCCAGGAGAGGATTTAGGGGTGATTTCACCCACCGCCGCACTTTCATCCATGCCATACACACCAGAAGAAAGTATAAAATTCATGAGGTTCATGTACAACCAACAAGATAGTTTGATTGGAAAATACGGACCTTATGATGCCTTTAGTTTAGAATCGGAATGGTATTTGCCAAGATATTTGGCCATCGACCAAGGCCCCATTCCAGTGATGGTTGAAAATTACCGTAGTGGATTGTTCTGGAAATTGTTCATGGCCAATGAAGACGTACAAAAAGGTTTGATGAAATTGGGATTTGAAAGCCCAAATATGAAATAATTAATGATTAAAAACACCATATATCTTATCCTGTTCTCCACATTGATTTTCTCGTGTGGAGGAGGGGATGATTATACCTACATTCCAACGACACCCGAATTGCCTGGTAACGGTTCCGATGGTGATGATACCCCTACAATTTCCGATGAAGAACTACTGGATTTGACCCAAGCAACCACTTTTAAATATTTCTGGGATTATGCCGAAGCAAATTCTGGCGGGGCAAGGGAAAGATACCATCCAAACGACCCGGGAAACAGCGCCAATGTGGTGACCACAGGAGGAACAGGTTTTGGATTGATGTCGATTTTGGTAGGAATAGAAAGAGGTTTCGTCACCAGAGCTGATGGAGTGGAACGTTTGAATATCCTGTTGGATTTTTTGGAGAATGCGGACCGTTTTCACGGCGCATGGTCCCATTGGATAAATGGCGGAACAGGTGCAGTAATTCCTTTTAGTACCATGGACGATGGTGGAGATCTGGTAGAGACGGCTTTTCTAGCGCAAGGATTGATTTGTGTCAAGGAATTCTTCAAAAATGGTTCAGATGCTGAGCAAGCATTGGCACAACAAGCTGATGAATTATGGAAGGGTGTAGAATGGGATTGGTACACACAAAATCAAAATACATTGTATTGGCATTGGAGTCCCAACTACAATTTTGATATGAATATGCAATTGAAAGGCTATAATGAGGTGTTGATTACCTATGTAATGGCCGCGGCATCACCTGATTTCGGAATTGAAAAGGAAGTTTACACCAACGGATGGGCCTCTGGAGGGGGTATCCGCTCCTCGAATACCCAATACGGTTATCCACTTTTAGTGAAGCATAACGGCAATGAACAATTTGGTGGACCCTTGTTTTGGGCACATTATTCGTATTTGGGATTAGACCCAAGAAACCTTTCCGATGATTATGTAAATTATTGGGATGTAAATGTGAACCACACCATGGTCAATTATGAATACTGTGTGGACAATCCCGAGTTTTATCAAGATTATGGTGAGGATTGCTGGGGTTTAACTGCCAGTTATTCCCGCAATAGCGATGACAGCTTGGGATACAATGCCCATAGCCCAAGTAACGATACCGGGATTATTTCACCAACAGCCGCAATCAGTTCAATTCCATACACGCCCGAACAATCTTTGGCCGCAATGCATTACTTTTATAAAAATAGTGATGATTTATTGGGGCCAGCTGGTTTTTATGATGCCTTTAGCCCAGAATATGATTGGGTGGCAGAAGCCTATTTGGCCATTGACCAAGGACCGCAGATCATCATGATTGAAAACTATCGTACCGGATTGCTTTGGGACCTATTTATGGCAAACGAAGATGTACAGGCCGGTTTAACCAAACTAGGATTTTGATATGAAAAAACTAAGCACTTTATTCTTGATGATGTTTGTTTGTACCATGGTTTCCGCACAATGGCAATCCAAGTACAAAGCCGAAATGATAATCGATGGGAACGATACCTTAAGGTATCGCATCATGTACCCAAAAAATTTCAAAGAAGATGGAAACTATCCTGTGGTTTTGTTTCTTCATGGAGCAGGGGAGCGTGGAAACGATAACGAAAAGCAACTTTGGAACGGGGCAAAATTATTTGCTACCGATTACCTACAAGAACGTTATCCTGCTGTAGTGATATTTCCCCAGTGTCCAACCGACAGTTATTGGGCCAGTGTAGATGTGGATAGAAGTTCATATCCTATCAATTTGGATTTTAAATATAAAGATGGTCCCACCAAACCCATGCAAATGGTGATGGATTTGGTTCAATCAACAATCGACCAACCTTACACCAAGGATGATCAAATTTATTTGATGGGACTTTCGATGGGGGGTATGGGAACCTTTGAATTATTGAGTAGAAAACCCGATACGTTTGCGGCTGCAGTTCCAATTTGTGGTGGAGGTGAACCAGAATCCGTATCTGTTTATGCCGAAAATACGCCATTATGGGTGTTTCATGGCGCCCAAGACAATGTAGTGCATCCTTTGCAGTCTGTAGAAATGGTGTCTGCCTTATTGAAAGTAGGAGCGCACCCTAAATTCACCATGTACGATTTCGCCAACCACAATAGTTGGGACCCTGCATTTGCAGAACCAGATTTGTTGCCTTGGTTGTTTTCACACAGCAAGAAAACCGCTGTAGAAATGCCAGAATAAGAAAATGTTACCCCTAACAACCTAATATAATGCACTATAAAAAAATACTTTTAGCCTGTATTGTGCTTTCTTTTTGGGGAATGCAAGCCCAAAAAAGAGTTCCAGAAGTGGAAGCACTGCTGAATAAAATGACCCTTGAGGAAAAAATTGGCCAGTTAAATCTGTTGACACCCGGTGGTGGAGTTGCAACGGGTGAGGTGGTGAGCAAAGATGTGGAATCCAAGATCAAGAATGGTCAAGTTGGGGGACTTTTTGGGGTTGCTGGGCCCGATAAAGTTCGGATAGCTCAAGAAATCGCCGTTAAAGAAAGCCGTTTGGGCATTCCATTGCTTATTGGTTCGGATGTGATTCACGGATACAAAACCACCTATCCGATTCCTTTGGGCCTTTCAGCAAGTTGGGATATGGATTTGGTGCAACAAGCAGCTCAATTGGCTGCCAAAGAAGCCACTGCAGACGGTATTAATTGGAATTTTTCACCAATGGTCGATATTGCTCGCGACCCAAGATGGGGTCGTATTTCAGAAGGAGCAGGAGAAGATCCCTATTTGGGGTCAAAAATAGCCGAAGCCATGGTAAAAGGTTATCAAGGTGATGATTTGGCAGCTGCCCATACCATGTTGGCCTGTGTAAAACACTTTGCGCTTTATGGTGCGGCTGAAGCCGGACGTGATTATCACACAGTGGACATGAGCAAAATAAAAATGTTCAACCAATACCTGCCACCTTATGAAGCTGCTATTAAAGCAGGTGCCGCAAGTGTGATGAGTTCTTTTAATGACGTGGATGGAGTACCTGCCTCTGGCAATAAATGGTTATTGACAGATTTGCTTCGTGACCGTTGGGGTTTTGAAGGTTTTGTGGTGTCCGATTACACTTCAGTAAATGAAATGATGGCCCATGGATTGGGAGACTTGCAAGCTGTTTCTGCATTGGCATTAAAAGCCGGTTTGGATATGGATATGGTGGGTGAAGGCTTTTTAACCACACTGAAAAAATCTTTGGATGAAGGCAAGGTTACCGAAGCCGATATAACAAACGCTTGCCGAAGAGTATTGGAAGCCAAATTTATTTCAGGATTGTTTGATGATCCCTACAGGTATTTGGACTCCAAACGGCCAAAAAAGGATATTTTAACAGATGATAACAGGGCATTGTCCCGCAAATTGGCCACACATTCCTTTGTGTTGCTTAAAAATCATAACAACATTCTTCCTTTGAAAAAAACTGGCAAAATTGCCTTGGTTGGCCCATTGGCAGAAAGCAGGGAGAATATGTTGGGAACTTGGGCACCTACAGGCGACTTTAATCTAGCCGTAACGATCCTTGAAGGTTTTAAAAATGTGGCTTCCAGTGCAACCATACAATATGCAAAAGGTGCCAATATTTCCGACGATGCCGATTTTGCCAAAAATGTAAATGCTTTGGGGGAAAGAATCGTGATTGATGAGCGCTCCCCAGAAACTATGGTGAAAGAAGCGGTGGAATTGGCCAAATCTTCAGATGTGGTGGTGGCCGTCGTAGGTGAGGCAACCGAAATGAGCGGTGAATCTTCAAGTCGTACTGATATTTCAATTCCCGAAAGTCAAAAGAAACTGATCAGAGCCTTAGTGGCAACAGGAAAACCGGTTGCATTGGTTTTGATGAGCGGTAGACCATTGACCATTCCTGAAGAATTTGATATGCCCGTATCCATTTTACAAGTATGGCATCCAGGGGTAGAAGCTGGAAATGCCATTGCCGATGTGGTGTTCGGAGACTATAATCCATCAGGAAAATTGACGGCTACGTGGCCTGTGAATGTGGGGCAAATCCCTGTTTACCATAGCGCAAAAGTTACGGGGAGACCTTCCCCCGATAGCGGTGAATTTCAAAAATTTAGGTCGAATTATCTAGACGCTCCAAATACACCTCTATTGCCTTTTGGTTATGGCTTAAGCTATACTACTTTTGAATACTCCAACCTTACGTTGAGCAAGAAAGAGATTGGTCAGGGGGAATCAGTTTCGGTAACCGTAACTGTGAAAAATACGGGAAATTACGACGGGGAAGAAGTGGTTCAACTCTATTTGAGGGATGTGATAAGAAGTATCACACCACCAAAACGTCAATTGAAGGGCTTCAAAAAAATCATGTTGAAAAAAGGGGAGAGCAAAGAGGTGACCCTTACCTTGTCTCCCGATGATTTGAAATTTTTTAATGCCCAATTGGAATCTGTAGCTGAACCGGGGAAATTTGAAATTTTTGTCGGAACCAATTCCGATGCTGAATTAAAGGACTCCTTCACCCTAAATTAGGCTTGGCGTCATAAAGAATAACCTTAGTGGGGCCGTTTTTTGTTTGCTTTTTCAAATAAAAGGGCCAACTCATCTTTTATATGATGATTTTGATGAATGGGAACGTTGATATTCTCCAACCCGACCATGAAAAGCCTGATAAATTAAAGATATGATAACATGCATGCTCCTAAAATTCGATAGTTTGCTTATTTATTTTAAATTTTGAGTCATAAAATCTCCAATGAAGAAAACAATTCTCCTTCTGTTGGCAGTGGTATCCGTATTGAGTGCCAAAAGCCAAACCATCGATATCATTTCCTATAACATCCGATACGATAACCCTGATGATGCCCCAAACAATTGGGACAATCGGAAGGAATTTCTCATTTCACAACTCAATTTTTACAATCCCGATGTGTTTGGGATACAGGAAGGGCTGATTCATCAGGTAAAAGAAATTGATAAGGGTTTACCCGAATACACCTATTTTGGAGTAGGCCGAGACCATGGGGATGAAAGAGGGGAACATACTGCAATTTTTTATAATCAGGAGCGAATAGAATTATTGGAGCAGTCTACGTTTTGGTTGTCCACCACTCCCGAAAAACCGTCTAAAGGTTGGGATGCAGCCTTGCCACGCACTTCTACGTATGGAATTTTTAAAAACAAAAGTGATGGCACCAAGTTTATGGTCTTCAATACCCATTTTGATCATGTTGGAGTAAAGGCCCGTGAAGAAAGTTCCAAACTCATCCTTGAAAAAATAAAAGAATTGAATGCCGAAAATTATCCCGTGGTTGTAACAGGGGATTTTAATTTGGAGAGTGATAGTCCAGGCGTTCAAGTCATTTTAAAAGAAATGAAGGATACGCATATTGCTGCAGGTAAAAATGCTTTCGGACCTGATGGCACCTTCAATGGCTTTCAATTTGAACAGCCTGTGGAACGTAGAATCGATTACATTTTTGTTTCGGATGAATTCACTGTCCTAAAAAGTGCTATTTTAAGCGATTCCAAAGATACCCGATACCCATCGGACCATTTACCGGTTTTCGCAAGACTAAAATATTAGTCCTTGGGAAAAGCTTAATGATTTTAAATATAGTCTTCGTTGACGTTTAGGTTCTATCCTCACATTTGACCAAAATAGCCACATTATTATTTATAATGAGTTTATTTAAAGGGGGTGTTTCTTAAAATTACTGTTAATCTTTTTAAGAGGTTTGATTTATGTAATTACCTTAAAGGGTAATTTTCTGTAATTTAGAAGAACTTAATTAACAACATGGCAACTTTTACACTAAACATCAACGGACAAAAGCAAGAAGTAGATGTAGACCCATCTACCCCTATGCTTTGGGTTTTACGTGACCATTTAAACTTGGTCGGAACAAAATATGGATGCGGAATTGCCCAATGCGGGGCATGCACCATTCACATGGACGGAACTGCAACTCGAGCATGTATGCTTACTGTTTCATCTGTGGGAAATTCAGAAATCACAACCATCGAAGGATTGTCGGAAGAAGGCGACCACCCAGTACAACAAGCCTGGTTGGAAGTGGATGTACCCCAATGCGGGTATTGTCAAGCAGGTCAAATTATGACAGCATCTGCACTTTTGGAGAAGAACCCTAACCCAACTGACGAAGAAATTGAAATGGCCATGAACGGCAACATCTGCCGTTGCGGAACTTATACCAGAATTAAAAAAGCCGTTAAACTAGCGGCCAAATCATAATCCAAAAACGACTATAATGACACTTGTAAAGACTAAAATAGGACGACGTGCCTTTATTCGAAATACAGGATTGGCCAGTGGTGGACTTGTGATTGGGTTTAACTGGTTGGCTTCTTGTAAAATGACACCCGAACAGGTTAGCAGCTTGCCCAAAGAGTGGTTCGAACTTAACGGTTTCCTTAAAGTAGGGGATAATGGAATGGTGACCATAATGTCTCCCAATCCAGAAATTGGACAGAACGTAAAAACATCCATGCCTATGATCGTGGCCGAAGAGCTCGATGTGGCTTGGAAAGATGTGATGGTGGAGCAAGCGCCATTAAATACCGATATTTTCACCAGACAATTAGCGGGAGGGAGCCAATCTATCCGACAAGGATGGGAGAGCCTTCGTATGGCCGGTGCTACAGCAAGACAAATGCTAAAAGAAGCTGCAGCTCAGGCATGGGGTGTCCCTGCGGAAGAAATTACCACGAAAGCAGGAATTTTAACCCACGAGGCAAGTGGCAATTCTGCCGGTTATGGCGAAATGGCTTCTGCTGCTGCGTCCATCGAAGTTCCTGAAGAAGTACAATTAAAAGAGACCAAGGATTTCTCGATTATTGGGACCGACACCAAAAATGTGGACGGCAAGAAAATTGTGACCGGACATCCATTATATGGATTGGATGTGAACAAAGAAGGAATGCTTACAGCTATGATTGTGCATCCACCTGCATTTGGCATGACCTATAAAAGTATGAATGCCGATGCTGTAAAATCCATGCCGGGCATCAAAGATGTTTTTCATTTTGAGGTGTATCCCGAAGGCATTGAAAAACAATGGTCAGACGGAGGTGGTATTCCAGAATTGGTTGCGATAGTTGGTGATAGCACTTGGCAATGTATGCAAGCCAAAAAAGCATTGGAAGTGGAATGGGAGCAAAGCTCCAAAGCGGAGAGCACTGCTTATCACAATGAAGAATTACTAGCATTATTGGAGAAACCAACGGAAACACCTGCCCGTAAAGACGGCGATGTGGATGCAGCGTTTAAAAACGCGGCCAAAATTGTGGAAAGCACCTATTCGGCACCCTATTTGGCACACAATACCATGGAGCCCATGAATTTCTTTGCCCATGTAACGCCAGAAAAAGCCGAATTGTTGGGGCCTATTCAAACACCAGAATTTGCAGAGAAAACCGTGGCTGCCCGATTGGGTATGCCCGTTGAGAAAATTGATATTATGATGACCCGTATGGGAGGAGGTTTCGGTCGTCGTTTGTATGGTCCGTTTGTGATTGAAGCAGCAGTGATTTCACAAAAAATGAATGCACCCATTAAGTTGGTGTACACTCGAGAAGACGATATGACCCAAGGCACCTACCGTCCATCATACAAGGTAAAATATAGAGCAGGCCTGGATGCCGATGGAAATTTGATTGCTTGGCATGTGCGCGGAGCGGGAACCAACGACTCTTTGGTTTTTGAAAACCGTTTCCCTGCAGGAGCAGTAGATAACTATTTGGCTGAAAAACATACCTTGGCAACGAATGTAACCACAGGCGCATGGCGTGCTCCGCGATCCAATTTTATCGCGGGTGCAGAACAAGCTTTTATGGATGAGGTCGCCGAAGCATCTGGTAAAGACCCTATCGAATTTCGATTGGAGCTGTTTGATCG
Organism: Flagellimonas cixiensis; assembly: GCF_042134615.1. Classification (GTDB taxonomy): domain Bacteria; phylum Bacteroidota; class Bacteroidia; order Flavobacteriales; family Flavobacteriaceae; genus Flagellimonas; species Flagellimonas cixiensis. Next base: position 206,323 of record NZ_CP169639.1, on the reverse strand, counting down.
TGCCATTAACAATCCAGTGGGTGACCCAGAACAAAACGATTACGACCCTGAGCGCTATGCCGGAGTGTTGAAATTGGTCAAGGAAAAATCCGATTGGGCCAATAGCAATGGAAAGGCGAGGGGAGTTTCAGCCTATTATTGTCACAATTCTTATGTGGCCCAAGTATTGGACTTGGAAGATGGAGGTGGAGATATGCCACGTGTGGACAAAGTGTACTGTGCAGTGGATTGTGGTATTGTGATTAACCCACTAGGTGCCAAAAACCAAATTGAGGGAGGTATTATTGACGGTGTTGGACATTCAACATTTAGTGCCATGTCTTTCAAAGATGGTAAGCCGGAACAAAGTAATTTTGATAGCTACCGATTGATTCGCCATTCTGAAGCACCAAAAAATATTGAGGTTCATTTTGTGGATAATGGCATAGATCCAACTGGTTTGGGAGAGCCATCATTGCCACCGGTTGTTGCAGCACTTTCGAATGCACTTTATAAAGCAACAGGAAGACGTTATTACAATCAGCCCTTCATCAACGAACGACCACCATTGGTAGGTTAAAATAAAGGGGTTGTAAAAGTGAAACAAAAAGATGGTTGTTAGGAGTTTTCCAACGACCATTTTTTTATTATTAAGTTGAATATTAAAATTAAATATTTGTAAAGTTCTGAATAACAGTTTTTTATAAGGATGAAATTTTCATGTAAAAAAAGTTGTTGTATTCATTTTTTATTTATGTTTGCCCCACAAATGAGTCCAGAATAACAGGGCGCATTGCCTATAAGCTTTGAAAACTTTTTTCATATTCGGGCTTTTGGGGATAAGGAAGTCTACCCAAAAAGCCGTCTTAAGTATAGGACACCGAATACTAGGGCTGACTTCCGAAAAACAACACTTTTTTAGCCGTGATTTCTCACGGACTCCTTACTTTGTACCCTATACAGTATTTGAATTTCGCATCTGAAAAATTGCTATTCCAGAACAATTTTCTTTTAGCTATTAATTACATTTTTTCGAAATTCAAATGAAAACCAAATACATCGATTTAATCGAGCAAACCTATGATTTTCCACAGGAGGAATTTCAATTGGAAGACAATAAATTACAGTTTCACGGAGTAGACCTTAATGGTTTGGTTCAACAATATGGCGCACCATTAAAGTTTACTTATTTGCCCAAAATTTCCGATAATATTCAACGGGCAAAGGGTTGGTTCAATGCGGCCATTGAAAAACACAACTATGCCGGTAAATACCACTATTGCTATTGTACAAAGAGCTCTCATTTTGAACATGTATTGAATGAGGCCCTTAAAAACGATATCCATATAGAAACATCATCTGCCTTTGATATTGATATTGTACAGCATCTAAAGAAAAATGGGAAAATCACTAAGGACACTTTTGTGATTTGTAATGGTTTTAAAAGAGACCAGTACATTCAAAATATTGCCGGTTTGATCAATGGAGGGCATAACAACTGTATTCCAATTATTGATAACTACGAAGAAATTGACCTTTTAGGGAAATCCATAGAAGGAAAGTTTAAAATCGGTATTCGTATTGCGTCGGAGGAAGAGCCAAAGTTTGAGTTCTATACCTCAAGATTGGGAATAGGGTACAAAAACATTGTTCCTTTTTACAATCAATCCATTAAAACCAATCCTCAAGTTGAATTGAAGATGCTTCATTTCTTCATCAACACTGGCATAAGGGATACGGCCTATTATTGGAACGAATTACAAAAATGTTTACGAGTATACATCAACCTTAAAAAAGTATGTCCTACTTTGGATAGCTTGAACATTGGTGGAGGATTCCCAATAAAGAATTCCTTGGCTTTTGAATATGATTATGCCTATATGGTAGATGAGATCATCAATCAGATTGGGCAAGCATGTGAAGAAGCAGGAGTGGATGTGCCAAACATTTTTACCGAATTTGGGAGCTTTACTGTTGGCGAAAGCGGGGGGACCATTTATGAGATCCTTTATCAAAAACAACAGAACGACCGTGAAAAATGGAATATGATCAACTCTTCCTTTATCACTACCATGCCCGATTCTTGGGCCATTAGTAAAAGGTTTATTATGTTGCCCATTAACCGTTGGAACGAAGAATACGAGCGTGTGTTGTTAGGTGGTCTCACTTGCGATAGTGATGATTATTACAACTCGGAACAGCACATGAACGCCATTTATCTGCCCAAATATAAAAAGGACAAGACCCTTTATATTGGATTTTTCAACACAGGGGCCTACCAAGAAACCATAGGTGGGTTTGGTGGCCTGCAACACTGTTTAATTCCACACCCCAAACACATATTGATCAATAGGGACGAAGATGGAAATATAGTAACCTCCATTTTTGCAGAACAGCAAACCGCCGGAGAGTTTTTATCCATTTTAGGATATGGAACCGAAAAAAATCCGACCACTATTCTTAAATCAAAAGAGTTGCCTGCACACAGCAAGAACTGATTGCATATTTTAACTTAAAAATGAAAACAACCAAAACATATGCCGGTATTCCAAAGGAATACGGCTCGGCCGAAAAGGCCAAAGTAGTGCTATTGCCCGTTCCCTATGATGGAACTAGTACTTGGGGGAAAGGGGCCGATAAAGGTCCGGAGGCCTTTTTGGAAGCTTCGGAAAATATGGAGACCTACGATATTGAAACCGATAGTGAGGTATACAAAGAAGGTATTTTTTTGGCCGATGCCATCGAAGACTTTGATAGTCCGGAAACTATGGTGAATGCTGTTCACAAAACGGTGAAGGAATACATTAAACGCAATAAATTAGTGACCATGGTGGGAGGGGAGCATTCCATTTCCATTGGGGCTATCCGCGCTTTTAATGAATGTTTTGATGATTTGACCGTGCTGCAACTGGACGCTCATACCGATTTGAGAAAAGAGTACAATGGCTCCAAATACAACCATGCCTGTGCCATGTTTGAGGCAAATGAGACCACAAACTTGGTGCAAGTTGGAATCCGTAGCATGGACTATTCGGAAACCTTGGTGATGGACAAGGACCAAGTTTTCTTTGCCCACGAAATGGTTACCGATGATTTTTGGATGGATACCGCCTTGGATTTAATGACAGACAATGTCTATATTACATTTGATTTGGATGCTTTAGATCCCTCGATTATGCCATCCACAGGAACTCCAGAGCCAGGCGGATTGTTTTGGTACGAGACCCTTGACTTTTTAAAAAGGGTTTTTGATGAGAAAAATGTAGTAGGTTTTGATATTGTGGAACTATGCCCGAACGATGTGGATAGGTCATCAGACTTTTTAGCGGCCAAACTCTACTACAAAATGTTGAGTTATAAATTTTTAAAAGAAACTGAATACGGTGAAGAAGGATTCGATAGCGGAAAATCCGACTATAAAAAATCCATTAACCAAATAGACGACTTCGATGAATAATAAAGGAGAAATATCACAATTCATACAAAAGTACTTTTTGCACTTTAACTCTGCTGCATTGGTAGATGCAGCTAAAGGGTATGAAGCGCAATTGGAACAAGGTTCCAAAATGTTGGTATCCTTGGCGGGAGCCATGAGTACGGCAGAACTGGGCAAAATTTTTGCGGAAATTATCCGTACCGATAAAGTTCATATCGTTTCCTGCACCGGTGCCAACCTAGAGGAAGACCTTATGAATTTGGTGGCACATTCGCATTACAAAAGAGTGCCCAATTATAGGGATTTGACCCCTCAGGAAGAATGGAATTTGTTGGAAAACGGTTTAAATCGCGTTACCGATACCTGTATTCCCGAAGAAGAAGCCTTCCGGCGCTTGCAAAAGCATATTTATGATATTTGGAAAGAGGCCGAAGAAAAAGGTGAGCGATACTTCCCTCATGAATTCATGTACAAATTGTTGTTGAGCGGGGTTTTGGAACAATACTATGAAATCGACATCAAAGATTCTTGGATGTATGCCGCTGCAGAAAAAAACCTTCCAATTGTGGTTCCAGGTTGGGAAGATAGCACCATGGGGAACATTTTCGCTAGCTATGTGATCAAAGGTGAGCTAAAAGCCAGTACCATGAAATCTGGGATTGAGTACATGACCTTCTTGGCCGATTGGTACATGAAAAACTCTGAAAAAGGAATTGGATTCTTCCAAATTGGAGGAGGTATCGCAGGAGATTTCCCGATTTGTGTAGTGCCTATGTTGTATCAAGATTTGGAACAGACCGAAACTCCTTTTTGGAGCTACTTTTGCCAAATTAGTGATTCCACAACAAGTTATGGATCCTATTCCGGTGCAGTGCCCAATGAAAAAATCACCTGGGGCAAATTGGATATCGATACCCCAAAATTTATAGTAGAATCTGATGCGACCATTGTGGCACCATTGATTTTTGCTTACCTCTTAAACATGTAGATCATGGGAAACAGACAAAATATTGCATTGAAAAGAGTAATCGTGGATTACAAAAAATTGGATAACCGCATGCTCAACCTATTGGTGGAAAAGTTTCCCGATGGTTACGACGACGACGATATCGTAACTTTTAGAAATGCCAATAACGAAGTGGTGGAATGTGTGGAGGTTCGTACCGAGGACACTGCCTATTTGGTGAAAGTGAGCAAAAGATTGGTAATGGCCATGGAGGATTTTGATGATTCTGACAACGAAGCTGATTCTGATACAGAATCTTCATTGGATACCGATGAATTGGAAAGCTCCGAGGAGGAGTAACGGTTTCATCTGTGGAAAAACAACTACATAACGAAAGTAAGGCCATTGCCTTGCATTTGGCCTCCAGCATTCACATTCCCGGCGTTAGAAAATCCATTCAAAAAGAGTTGGTTTTTGGCGACAGGGATGAACTTTTTTATTCTGAGCAAGGGTGTTATCTCTATATTTTTAAGTATGGAATAGTTTCATTTTTTGGTTATGATGATACCTCTATCAGTCAAATCTTAATGGAGTTGAAGCCTTTCTGTGAGGATTGGAGAGCATCGGATTTAACCGAAGATCTGTATGTGGAGTTGGTTTCCGATGTGACCAAAACAACAGTGTCAGGAAACAAAGTGGTTTTGCCAGCATCCAATGAAGAAGGCATGCGATTGACCCTTTTACACTTGTCACAATCTGTAGCGTTGGATTATTTTGCCGGGCTCTCGGAACAAATTATGAAGGAAACCAGGGCGCACACCTCCTATTTGGAAGAAAATGGAAAACTGGATTTGGGCGGAAAGGCCTTAAAGAAACACATTGCCAGAGTCTTGAACATTAACAACCAAATCTCGGAGAACCTTTATATTTTTGATTCCCATGAAGTAGCTTGGGAAGATGGGGAACTCGACCGATTGGATAAGGCCCTTAAACAAATCTTTGATTTAAAAGAACGTTACCGGACCATAAAAGAACAAGGGAACATTATAAAAGAAAACCTGAGCTTGTTCAAGGATATAATGGATCATAGGGAAAGTAGCAGGCTGGAATGGATTATTATTATCTTAATTTTGGTCGAGGTGATGGATTTGTTTATCATGCGATTAGTAACTTAAAAAAAATACATTTTGGACAACTTAAAGATATTGGGTACAGAAGAATGGTGCCGTTTTGAAGAAATGGGGATACCGGCCATTAAAGCACGTGTAGATTCTGGCGCAAAAACATCATCGATTCAAGCCAATAAAATTAAGATTTTCAGCAAGGGATTGGAGCAATGGGTGCGATTTGAGGTGAATCCCTTGCAAGACAACCGTAGCATTTCCATTTTGTGTCAAGCTAAACTGGTCGATACACGTAACGTAAAAAGTTCACAAGGTATTTCTGAAGAAAGGCCCGTGGTCAAAACCCATGTAAATATTGGGGGCAATATCCAAGAAATTGAATTGACCTTGGCCAATAGGGATACCATGGAATACCGCATGTTATTGGGGCGTGAAGCCATCAATGAAAGATATTTGGTGGATCCCTCCAAAAGTTTTTGTCAAGGAGAAATTTCCGATGAGGAACTTGAAATAATGTACAAGCCCTTTATGCCCGAAAAATCGGGACTGACGATTGGGTTGTTGGCAAGCAATCCCAACTTGTACAGCAATAAAAGAATTGTAGAGGCCGGCGAAATGCGCGGTCATAAGGTGGTTTTCCTTAATGTGGAACACGCGTATATGAAATTGGATGCAAGTACGCCCGAAATCCGATATAGGGGAGGGAACATTCTAGATAAGTTCGATGCAGTGATTCCCAGAATTAAACCGGCAGTCACCTTCTATGGGTGTGCACTTTTACGACAGTTTGATACCTTGGGGGTATATTGTTTAAATTCAGCGGATTCGATAAGTAAATCAAGAGATAAACTTTTTGCTTCCCAATTGTTTTCCAAAAACGACATTCATATTCCGACAACAGGTTTTGCCAAATCACCCATGGATACCAAAGACCTTATCCGTATGGTCAATGGAGCTCCATTGATTATCAAACTATTGGAAAGCACCCAGGGTAAGGGAGTTGTTTTGGCCGAGACCAATAAAGCGGCTGAGAGTGTAATCAATGCCTTTAAAAGTGTTCAAACCAACATTTTGGTGCAAGAATTTATCAAAGAAGCCAATGGACAAGATATTCGTTGCTTTGTGGTAAACGGAAAAGTGGTGGCCTCCATGCAGCGACAAGCTCAAAAAGGCGAGTTTAGGGCCAATATTCACCAAGGTGGAGCGGCATCCAAGATAAAAATCACCCCAGAAGAACGTAAATTGGCCATTAAAGCGGCCAAAGTCTTTGATTTGGCTGTTGCCGGGGTAGATATCATCCGTTCCAATAAAGGGCCTTTATTGTTGGAGGTAAATTCATCGCCAGGATTGGAGGGTATCGAAAACACTACAGGCAAGGACATTGCCAATATAATGATTGAAACCATCGAGAAAAAGTTGAAGTACAGTTTGTAGTACAATAGATGCTGCACCTGTAGCATTCCAACATTTGATTGCTATTTGTAATATTTTCCTACACGGCACTTCAAAATCTCAAATATAAACTGAAAAGGGGCATCCGTTAACGGAGAAGCCCCATTGGTTAATTCACCCACTTTCTTTTGGTGCAACCGTAGTATGTTTGTTACCAGATAACGAAAAGCATTATAGCAATAAAAGAAAAACCTCTGAATAGGATGGGGTGATTATAGGGTACTATGTGTTCTTTACCTAATATCTTATTTAAAAATAGAGGTTCCGTTACGCCAAGGGATTTTTGAGGTTGAGTCTCTTGGTGGTAACGGTTTTATAAGCTCAAATCTAAGTTCCCTTAAATTTGACCTACTTTTTTTCGGAAAGGAGCCATTTTAATGGCTCCTTTTTACTTTCAATAAACCAAGCATCAAGACTTTCTTGGTTTATCCCCAATTGTTTACAACTTTTAAAAGGCTCGTATTGTCGTCATTGTAAGTTTTTTATCAAAAAAGCTACTTTTGTAAGGTAACAGTAGATTAGAATTATATGTCAGAACAAGTGGAAAGAATTAAGACGTTGATCATTGGGTCGGGTCCTGCAGGATATACGGCCGCTATATATGCCTCTAGAGCAGATTTAAAACCGGTAATGTATACGGGAATGGAGCCAGGTGGACAATTGACCACCACCACGGAAGTAGATAACTTTCCCGGGTACCCTGAAGGAATCGATGGACCCACCATGATGATGCAGTTGCAACAACAAGCAGAACGATTTGGTACTGATGTGCGCATTGGAATGATCACGGCCGTTGATTTTAGCGATGAAGTTGGTGGGATTCATAAACTTACAGTAGATGATTCAAAAGAAATCGAAGCGGAAACTGTAATTATTTCAACAGGGGCTTCTGCCAAATATTTAAATATTCCCAGCGAACAGCGTTTAAGGGGCGGAGGAGTTTCGGCCTGTGCGGTTTGTGATGGTTTCTTTTATAAAGGACAAGAAGTGGCAATCGTTGGAGCAGGTGATACTGCAGCCGAAGAAGCTTCGTATTTGGCCAATATCTGTAAAAAAGTGACCATGTTGGTACGTAAGGACCACATGCGTGCTTCCAAAGCCATGCAGCACCGTGTGAACAGTATTGAAAATATTGAGGTAAAATACAATACCGAAGTCGATGAGGTATTGGGTGATCAAGTGGTTGAAGGTTTGCGAATGGTAAACAATCAAACTGGTGAGAAAGAAGAAATTGCCATTACCGGATTGTTTATTGCAATTGGTCACAAACCCAACACCGATATTTTTAAGGGACAATTGGACATGGATGAAACGGGATACATTATCACCCAGCCTACATCCACCAAAACCAATAAACCAGGGGTTTTTGCCAGTGGCGATGCCCAAGACAAAATCTACAGACAGGCAGTTACCGCAGCGGGAACAGGTTGTATGGCCGCTTTGGACGCTGAAAGATATCTTGCGGCAGTAGAAAGCAAAGAGGTCATGGCTTCCTAAACCATAATAAAAGGATGAAAAAAAAAGGCACTGAAATTTCAGTGCCTTTTTTTGTTGAATGTCAACTCAATCAATCCGCTTGTAATTCTCTGAAAAGGTTCGGTTGCCATCAGCATCTACTGAAATTTGGCTAAATGTGTTTTTGGTAATCACCAGTTCAAATTTAAAATTCCGCATGGTGTCCAAGGCTTTCATCATATTGTCGTCTCCATATTCGATGACTTCGATTAAGGAGTCGTTGGTAACCCGGTAAGATCCATATCCGAATCGCCCATTGGGGTCGTCCGGGACATAGCGGGTCCACATAATTTTATTCTTCGAATACATCTTAACTTGTCGGTACCCATCCGATTTGGTGATCGTATCCGTAATGTTCACACCGTCGTAGTTGTAAAAACTTTGAAGCTCCCATGTTCCCTCAATGGATGGACGGTTGGTTTCTAAAGTCTTAAAACTTCCGGTCATTAAGAAAACAAAAACAATTGCTAATAATAAAACAGATTTTTTCATAATGCCCTACTTTTTTATTCTGGATTAGATTACTAAAAAGTTAAGAATAAATTTTAACATTTTTAAAAAAGAAGGGGTAAATATTGAGTATGTGCTATTTTTTGTGTATCAAAAATGATAAAACGTTAATCAGTTAGAAGTTTTTAAGCTTGAAAAGTTCGTTAGGGTTATGTTGAATTGCTAAAGTCGGATTGCAAGGGTTGACTAAATCAAAGAATTGATGCAAACGGCCAATCTTTGTACATCTTCATTTTGGTGATAGGCACTTAAAACAATTCTACTGACCAAAGGGCCAGAATCATCGGGATACCTGAAATTGGTAAAAAGAAATCCTTCAGCTTCCAATGCTTTGGCCACTGCATTATTGGTGAATTCAAAAGTGGGATGCCCTTCTAAATGATTAAAAAAATCAGGCTGTTTCAATTCGTTTTTGAACGAGACATAATTTCTTCGGAGTGTTGCCAATCTTTGTGCATATATATTTTGGGCATTTAATAATGTGCCCATAAATGCGGGTGATGCGGGACTCGCTCCCCCAAAAAATGCAGTACTTTTTAAGGCTATAATATCCTCTTCGTCTCCAAAAACAGCTCCAGCTTGAATCCCTAATGCTTTACCCAATGAACAACAGACCAAAAGCTTGGAAGGACTCAATTTTTTTAAAAACTGATATGCTCCGTTTCCAGAAGGTCCAATTACTCCGATTCCATGAGAATCATCTCCAATTAAAATCACCTTGTCCAGGGGAATTTCTTGTAATACTTCAAAACTTGGAAACATGGCATCTTCAAAATCGATGGTATCAAAAAGAATGACGGGTGTTTTGCCATCCGCAACTTCTGCCTTCACACGTTTTTTTAAAGACTCAATCGAATCAACCTTGAATACGCCTTGGGTATGTAGTGCTATATGCGAGTTTGGCGTAGCAAATAATGGGTGTCCAAGCTTTAAATAGGTTAGAATAAGCAATTGAGCGGCCAAATAACCGGAGGACATGGTTAAACAGGCCCCGCTGCCCACCCAATGGGCCAAATTATTTTCAGCTTTTGAGTACACATCCAAGGCAACATTGGCCTTTCTTGAAGCTCCATAGTGCAAACCATTTTGCTCCATTTGTTGAACAAATAATTGTTTGAAAGGAGGGTAATCTTGAACTCCCAAATAAGCAGTGCCTCCAAAATAGAGATAGGGTTTCCCATCAACAATAACCTCACGATTCGGTATGTTGGGCAAATTGTGGGCCATTACAATAATTGGATTCCGCTACCGGGCAATGTTGGGAAAATAACTTCACCGTTTTCCAAAATGGTTACCCCACTGGCAATATCTTCCCTTAAAAGCATGGCACCATCCATATCCACATAATCCAATTGCGGTAAAAGTTGTGCTATGGCCGAAATACCTACGGTAGATTCGGTCATACAGCCCACCATCAATTGAAGTCCCAATTCCCGACCTTTTTGTATCATGCGTCGGGCAGGGGTAAGGCCGCCACATTTGGTCAGTTTAATATTGATACCATGAAAATAAGGACCACACTGTTCCACATCCGATTCCACAATACAACTTTCATCGGCAATTACAGGCAAAACAGATTGTTCCCGAACCAGGTTCATGCCTTCCCAATCATCTGCCTTTAATGGTTGCTCTAAAAATTCTACCCCCAGTTCCTTTAGGATTGGTGCATTTTTGATGGTTTCTTCGGCTGTCCAAGCGGTATTGGCATCTATTCTAAAAATAGCATCGGTATATTTTCTGAGTTCTTTTACAATGGCAACATCTTCTTTGGTGCCCAATTTAATCTTGTACACAGGCCACGGTTTTTCTTTTAATTTTTCCACCATTTTTTCTATGCTAGCGATTCCGATGGTATAATTGGTGGTAGGGTAGTGGCTGTTGTCGGTGCCCCAAAGTTCATATAAGGGCTTTCCTTTTAGCTTGCCATAAAGGTCGTTGGCTGCCAAATCCAATGCACAAAGTGTAAACTTATGTAACCCCATCGACTCCAAGTGCTCATAAAAGTTTTCGGGAGTGTCCAATTCATAAGTCTCTATAGCGGCTCTGTTCGATTCAATTTCGGCCATCATTTTTTCGATGGTGATGCCGTAATAAGGGTTGGATGTAGCCTCACCGTAGCCCGTCTTTCCATTTAAGGACAAACAAACGATCAAGGTATCTTGCTCATCACGGGATTCTCTGGATATGGTAAAGGTATGGGCAAGTTTTAGGGTGTACTTTTTTAGGGCTATCTGCATGGGTCAAAATAATATTGAATCCTGCTAAGATAGAATTTCGGGTAAACATATTAAAGACAAAAGCCCACTGAAAATTCAGCGGGCCATTGCATATTAAAGGGAATTGGATTAATATTTGCTCACACTTCCGGAAACCGATTTTTTGGTTTGTACACTTGGGTCTCCAGAGTATCTAATATCGGCTCCGCTGCTGGCATCGGCCACTAACGATTCCGAAACATTTACGGAAATATCTGCTCCACTACTGGCATCGGCATTACATCTTTTTACCACCAAATCGCTGGCCTTAATGTCGGAACCACTACTGGCATCGGCATAAAGCATATCAGCTTTTCCCGAAACCCTAATGTCGGCTCCACTGCTGCAATCTGCAGAAACTTCTCCGGCAACAAGCTCCACCTGAAGGTCGGCACCACTACTGGCATCCAGTTCTATTCTTTCAGACTCTACCACGTTTTGAGCAATTAAATCGGCTCCACTTGAACTTTCCAATGCGGAAATTTCAGGAAGGGTTACATAAACGTTCTTGGTGGCTCTGCCAATGTTTTCAATGGCATGAATTTTTAACCTGCCGTCTCTTACATCCGTTCCGATAAGGTCGATAATGTTTTCATCGGCCTCTATAGAAATTTTGTATTCCGACCCTTGGGTCACAAATACATCGATACCTTCCGATGCCGAAACAATGGTAAAGTTTTCATCTATGTTTCGGGTTTCTTCCACTATTTGTCCGTTACCGGTTTTGCCGTTGCCAAAGTTCATATCCATCATACATGAGGAGGCAAATAGGGATAAAAGTACAGCGATGGCTAATCTTGCTAGTGTTGTCATGATTGTTGTTTTTTAAAGCTCAGCTCGTCTGGATTTCTTCTCCGCTTTGCTGGGCGTTTGTTTTAGATTGATTTTGTTGTTTTTTGATTGATGCTCAACTGAAATTCAGTGTAAATGTCTGTTTCTATATTAGTTTATGGTATAAAAAGCGACCGAATTGATGAATTCCATTACTCAACTGTAATTAGTCTTTCGCTTTTACCTTTATACCATCTTCATTAATTTTCATTTGAAAGGAATCGGATTCGTCCTTAATGTCTATGTCGATTCCATCTTCATTGATGATGATCTTGTTCTTGCCATGAGCCTCTTCATCATCAGCATTGTTTTCTGGGCAATCCAGACATTTCAACTCACCGTCCATATCCATTTTCCAAAAATGACCGATAATACTGCTTCGGTAGTAATCTTGGTCGTTGCTGATGCCACGGCCAATATGTCCTCTGGTTGATTCCTCAAAGCGGACTACGGTACCTTCTGGAATGTAAATGGTGGTGGTCACTTCTTGGTGTCTGGCCTTGTTGGAGGTATCTGTTGTCAAATACTCGTCCAAAATGATTTCATTGCCTGAAACCTCATAACCATATTCAATATTTTTGGCCCTATCGCGAGCAGCCAAGGAAGTGCTACCGTTGGCATCTTTACGAACGGTAATGTTCACCAAGCTGTCTTCCGACTTTCTCATTTTGATTTCTACTTCATCAGAAATCAAGATTCGTTGGTCGTTTTCATCATAGGTAAAGGTCATTCTTCCAAAATGAACATCCTCCCTGCTATATATATATCCGTTTTCCTTCATTTTAATGACCAAAGTGTCCGTTGGGTTTTGAAGGGCCATTTGGTTTTTCTCGTGTACACTTCCCGTATTGGAAAACTCGGCTGCCTGACGGACCCCAAAGGCAATCAACAGTCCTACAGAGATCAGCCAGAGTCCCAATAAGGAAAATTTGGCAATGTTTCCGATAGATTTAAGGTTGGTCACCAAAATCTTCAAACCTAAATACAGGAGAAAGAAGAATGGTATACCGACCGCAAAGAACAACAGAATGGAAACCAACCAAACGGGTGCTCCTGTGGTGTTTACAATTTCATAGAAATCCACACCAGGAAAATGTACGGCATCGAACAGACCTACAGTGAACAGTGCAAAGAACAATCCCACCAAAGTGGCCGCACCAATAATGATCAATAGTATGCCAATGAACTTGCCGAATATCTTGAAAAGAAACATGATAATGTCCCCGATGGTATCAAAAAAGGTCTTGGAGCTGCTTTTTACCTTGTCGCCCACTTTATCGTAGTCAACACTTTTAACCTTGTCTGCAACATCATCAAACCCCTCTTTAACCTTGCGTTCTATATTGCTGATGTTGATAGGCTCTCCCCGCATGTCCAATTTTTGCGAGGTGGTAATGGCTTCGGGCACCAAAATCCAAAGTAGAATGTAGGCAATCAGTCCAAAACCACTGGTAAATACGGCCAATAGGATAAAAATCAATCGAATCCAAAGTGCGTCTATACCTAAATAGTGTTCCAGTCCGGCACAAACACCTCCAATATATTTATGATCAATATCTCGGTATAGTTTTTTGCCTTTTGGAGCGCTGCTTTGGGTGTGGGATTTTTTTGGTTCGTCCTCAAAAATATCCTCATCTACCATATAATCTTCGGGCTGTCCCATTACGTTGATCACTTGATCTACTTCTTTATGGGTGATCACTTGGCGCTCGTTCTCCATTTTTTCAAGGAAAAGCTCGGCAATCCGTGCCTCGATATCGGCAATGATCTCGTCGCTGCCCGCTGTACCTGCAAAGGACCTTTTTATGGACTCGAGGTACCGTCTCAGCTTATTATACGCGTCGTCGTCTATGTGGAAGAGCGTATTGGCTAAATTTATATTTACTGTCTTGTTCATTTTTTGATTCTATTTTGTGTTGGTTACCAGATTAACTGCATTTCTAAGTTCATCCCAAGTGCCGTTGAGTTCTTTTAGGAACAAACGGCCTGTTTCGGTCAACGCATAATATTTGCGTGGAGGCCCAGAGGTGGATTCTTCCCAACGGTAGTTGAGCAATCCGGCATTCTTTAGCCTTGTGAGCAATGGGTATATGGTACCTTCCACTACTAACATCTTTGCGTCCTTTAAGGCTCCCAGAATTTCAGAGGCATACTTGTCGTCATCCCTAAGAATGGACAAGATACAGTACTCTAGAACCCCCTTGCGCATTTGTGCTTTTGTGTTTTCTATGTTCATAATTTCATGGTTCTATTAAATTAACTGTTCGTTTTTGATGCACCAAACTTAGTTTGGTTTCGCCTCCACTCCATTCCCCTGAATTGGGCAGGGGAGTGGAAGCGGTTTTTTGATTGATGATGATTGATGCTTTTCGTTTTTTGATTGATGTTTAAACTCCTGTTTTTTTGATTGACCCTTCGACTACGCTCAGGGCATGTGATTAAACTATGTTTTTGATTGATATTGGTTGCGGAGGTGATTAGGCTCCTAATAAATTATTTAATGATTAATTCTTATTCTCTTTTGGCCTCGTCCACAACGGTATTGTCCTCTATAATCTGCATTTTAACAATGTTCCCACTTTCTGACGCTACAAACTTGAACAGAACCGGTCTTTCTTTCATAAAGAATGTATCTTCTGATTTAGGATAGAGGGTCGCTTGCATTTTTTCCGTTATAAGTAATAATGTCCCACTTTCTTTTTTGATTTGTACGCTACCTACTTGGGGCGAACTATAATTTCCTTCGTACTTGTTCAAAACAGAATCTGCTACTGAAATTACCTCGATTGTTTTGCCGTCAACCATTAAATGGTGATCATAGCTCAATTCTCGTTTTATTTTCCATGTTCCATCAACCAACATCCAAACATGGGTGAATTTCGCAACATCTCCTTTTTGGTATTCATTCTTGTCGTTTAAAAATTCAAACCTGTGTATACCGTGTTGAATTGCGCCATAAATAGCCCCATCTTTTTTAAGCGGATATACCTCAAGGCTTCCATCGATCAATATTCTTTTGGAATTTTGTGGTGCCGATGGGTCTCTTTTAGCACAATCTTCTCGTGTGGGTTTTAAAAATTCCGATCTCCCTTCTGTAAAACCACCTTTATCATGATAGAATTCAAAATCTTCAGTGAACAATGTCTCCATGGTTTCAATATCACAGCGGTTAAAAGCAGCATCGAACAACAAGCTATCCTTAGATTTAAGGGTTAAATAAAGTTCTGATGATGCTGGTTCTTGCGCTTGCACTTGCACAGTGAAAGACAATAGGAATGCGAATAATCCAAATATGTGAACAAATTGCTTCATTATTTAATGAATTTAATTGTGAATGGATATTTAAAATATTCTCCTTCGTTGGTTCTAATGGTAGCCAAAATGGTAAAAACAATGTTCACAACGGCCAATCCTACTTGAAATATCCCCGAAATACCAACGGGCCAGAACAAACGCCCAAATCTAAAGTCGTCACTGTCAATGTGGATGTTCAAATTGTTCAAGTTGCTCAATCGATGAAAACCAAAGAGGTCCCAATCGAACAAATCTGGCCAAAACCCAATAAAAAAGGGAATGGAAATTAAACCTGCAATAATAGAGTATAACAACATGCTAATTTGAAAGTTCAAGGCTTGTTTACCATTATAATCCACAAAGGCATGTTCCTTTTTGTTGGCGGTCCACAAGATCAGTGGAAGTATAAAATTTCCGAAGGGTATAAAATACTTCGAGAAGGTGGACGCGTGTATGATCGCGGATAAATTTCTTTCGTGTTTGGTTAAAGTCGATTCCATTTTTGATTGATGAATTTTAGTTGTAAAAAGGGTTAACCTATTAGCTTACCATGCAAATATATATCCAAAAGACAGTACTATGCAAAACAAAGTACCATATATTAACATAATTTTAACAATTATAGTGTGATTCATTTTACCTATTTTTAAGCCAATTAAACAAATGATATGGCACTGACTCCCAGTAAAATCAACACATTTACATTTTTAAAACTACCATCTGCGTGGTGGACGGGTGTTCGATTAACTTATATAGATGAACAAAAGGCAATTACTTCGGTTAAGCATCGCTGGGTGAATCAAAATCCATTTAAATCCATGTTTTGGGCCGTTCAAGGCATGGCGGCTGAGTTGAGCACAGGAGCATTGGTGATGAACGAAATCCAAAAAAGTGGTAAAAAAGTGTCCATGCTCGTGGCGAACAACAAAGCTACTTTTACCAAAAAAGCGACGGGTAGAATCACTTTTACCTGTGAAGATGGTGAACAAATTGCAGCTGCGATTCAAAAAACGGTGGAAACAGGCGAGGGACAAACTTGTTGGATGAAATCGGTGGGCGTAAACAAAGATGGGGTGGAGGTCTCTACTTTTCATTTTGAGTGGACCGTGAAGGTAAAAGGGTCATGGTAATGGTTATGGGTAAAGGGTGAAAAGGTTAATGGTTTTGGATAAAAGGTAAAAGATGGAACTAAAGGTTACTAATGAATCATAAAATTCTATTTGAGGAAAAGCAAAAGTTTACGCAATGGTGGCTTTTTTTGTTGTTGTGCCTCCCGTTGTTTGTGATTTTTTCCAGTTTTGATTGGAACCATGCTGCAGAAAACACAATTGATTCGGGGAATAGATCTTTTTCAATAACACTACCCGATGGCTTTTTTGTGATTCTAATCGTGGTGTTGTTAACGCTCATTTTCTTTAAGTATGCCAGTTTAACCGTTCAAATTGATAAGGAGAAAATTAGGATTAAGCATCTCGTATTTTACCGAAGAACCATTTATTGGAAAGATGTTCAAGCTGCGGAAATAGTTAAATATGGTTTTGTTGGTTATGGTATTCGCTTGAGTTTTAAACACGGCACCGTATATAATGTGAAAGGCAATAAGGGTTTGGAGATTACCTTTACAAATGGTTCAAAGTGTTTGATCGGTACCCAAAGGCCTGATGAACTTGCGGAAATTGCCAAAGAACAACTTAAGTTGTAACAAAACTAAACTTCTTTCTACCTATAGCTTGAAATCAAAAAACAGATGCCCAGTCAAGCTGGATATGAAAAAATCACAATTAATATGAATGCACACGAAATAGATTACCACATTTACGGCGAAGAAATGCAATATGTGGAAATAGAACTGGACCCACAAGAAGCTGTTGTTGCCGAGGCAGGCAGTTTTATGATGATGGATTCCGATATTAAAATGGACACCATTTTTGGTGACGGTTCCAACCAAGATACAGGGGTGTTGGGCAAATTGTTTTCTGCAGGGAAACGATTGCTCACAGGGGAGAGCCTTTTTATGACCGCTTTTTTAAATATTGGTCATGGAAAGAAGCAGGTAAGCTTTGCTTCACCTTACCCGGGAAAAATTGTTCCGATTGATCTTTCTGAAAAAGGAGGGAAGTTCATCTGTCAAAAAGATGCCTTTTTGTGCGCCGCCAAAGGTGTTTCTGTTGGAATTGAGTTTTCAAAACGCTTGGGACGAGGTTTTTTTGGCGGAGAAGGGTTTATTATGCAAAAATTGGAGGGTGACGGAATGGCGTTTGTGCATGCAGGAGGAACCATGGCGAAAAAGGTATTGGCACCCGGTGAAGTTTTAAAAGTAGATACAGGTTGTATTGTTGGGTTTTCCCAAACCGTAGATTACAATATTGAATTTATCGGTGGCATCCGAAACTCCGTATTTGGAGGGGAAGGACTTTTCTTTGCTACACTTCGTGGTCCTGGAACCGTTTATATTCAGTCCTTACCCTTTAGTAGATTGGCCAGCCGAGTTTGGGCCGCTGCTCCAAGAGGTGGCGGAAAAGACAAGGGCGAAGGCAGTATCTTAGGTGGCCTTGGTGATTTGTTGGATGGGGATAATAGATTCTAGTGGTCGGTAATTATTGTTTAGCTGTCAATTCGAGATGGTACCTGAGCGTAGTCGAAGGTGCTATCGGAAAATCTTTAATTAGGAGTCAGTAGTCAGTAGTCAGTAGTCAGTAGTCAGTAGTCGGGAGAGCCAAGGCTCAATGTCATTCTGAACGAAGTGTAGAATCTATTCTCACTCAACCATGATTAAAATGACTCAGCTCAAAAATGATTGATACACGTCATGCTGAACTTGTTTCAGCATCTCATCAAAAAATGGATTCCGCATCAGGTGCGGAATGACAATTGCCGAACTCTAAAAATCCAACCTTCTAAAAATCTGAGAACTGAAATCTGAAAAAATTCATTTCTTTTGCAAGTATGAATTTCAACGACCTGTTCCAATTTCTGGAAGAATTACAACAAAACAATACTAAAGAATGGATGGATGCCAACCGCAAATGGTATAAATCCCTTCGTAATGATTTTATCCTTTGGTTGGATGATTTGGACATGACCGTAGGGCAACTGCATGACGATTATTACCCAACACCAGGTAAAAAGGGCATCAACCGCATCAATAATAATTTGATGTTCCATCCCAACAAACCCATTTATAAGGATCATTTTGGTGCGGGATTGGACAAGGCACCCAATTCTGCCGATTTTTATATTGAAATTGGTCTAAAACACTGTTTGTTGGCAGGTGGACGCTGGCGTCCAGATTCAAAAACACTTCGCAGCATCCGAGATGCCATTGATTATAATGGAGAAGAATTGCAGGCGATCCTTGATAAATCCTCTTTTAAAAAAATGTTTGGAGGATTGTATGAGGATGAAAAGTTGGTATCATCACCCAAAGGGTTTTCCAATGATCATCCCCATATTGCGTTATTGCGCAACAAGACTTTTGCCGTAGAGCTTCAATTGAGCAAATCCGAAGTGCTTCAATCTGATTTTAAAGATAGAATCATTGAAGTTTACAAAGAAATGTTGCCTTTTCGTCAGTACCTAAATCAAGCGGTTACTGTTTAATTTGTTTCATCCGAAGCTGGAATCAATCTGGCCGAAAGGTCGGGATGCTCCATGTCTTTGTCGTAAGGAAACATGGGTCTAATGATTCTTTTATGTCCCAAACGTTCCAAATCTTGGTCCACGCCACCAGGGGTTAAGGCCATGATCCAATCGCCACGCATGTTGTACAGTTCAGGAACCAAATAGCCAATCTTAACCACAATAATATCTGTTTCACTTGGGGTAAGCCCTAAATTGGTGAAATCAGATTTGTTGTGGTACGGTTTTCTTTTCTTGGTCACGATTACACTGGCGTTGTCCACCTCAACCACCACCTCGGTTTCGGCGTGCATGTCTCCATGTTTTATGGCAGTAACTTTTCCAGTAAGCATTAATGGAGGGGCATATCTATCATCAATTTCGGCGCCAACGGGGGCGCTTACTTCACCGCCTACACCCACTTTAATGGCTTCTTCAATCAGTTTTGGTCCGGGAATGGAGGCATAAATCAATGTTTTTCCATTCGCAGCATGGAATTCTTCTCTTTTTAAAAGTTCGGTTAAGGTCCAAGTAACATCCCCAGCACCACCAGCGGTTGGGTTATCGCCCATATCACTCAACATAAAAGGCTTTTTATCGCTTGCTAAGGCAAGCTCCAAGGCCTCTTCGTACGATTTTGTGGGCGCTACAAACTCAAATTCGTTGCGAACGGCCCAAAAACTTTCTGCTAATTTTTCCGCGCCTTGGGTCACTTGTGCTTTATCATCACCTGTTACTACTACCACAGCATGATTTCGAGGTTCGTCGGCCCAAGCATAGCCAATCCAAATAGCCGCATCAATAACACCATCTTGTTGCTCCACTTCGGGAACTTTAGCATACAAACTTTTCCCAGGTTCCACACGTGTACTTGTTTTTTCTCCGGGTAGAAGAACAGGTACGGGAACCCAAGCTTTGTATTTAGGTTTTCCTTTTCCATTTTCAAGGCGGGTCACCAAATTTTCAACGGCACGTTTTTTAGATTCTATTGCATCTTCATGCGGTGCCATGCGGTAACATGTAATTAAATCGGAATGATGCGCCAATCGCTGGGACACATTGCCATGTAAATCCATGGAAGTGGAAATAAGTACATCGGTACCTACCACCTCACGTATTCTTTTGATAAGGTCGCCTTCAGGGTCATCCAATCCTACGACACTCATGGCACCATGAATATCAAAGAAAAGACCATCGTAAGGCATGTTTTCCTCCAACATGGTAAGTGTTTTGCCGACTAACGATTCATACGCTTCACGGGTAACCGTACCTCCGGGCAATGATTTCCCTACTAAAGTAGGCACCCATTCAGCGCGTTTGCGCAAAGACGAATCTACATTCATAAATGGATATCTTGTAAATATAGAGTCGCCAATTCTGGGGTGAAAAGCTTCTTCATGGGTAAGTGCAGGAGAAAAGGTGCTAGATTCTATTCCCAATCCTGCAATCGCAATTCGAGGGAGTTTATCTTCTGTTTTTTTCTCACAGCTGATTAAAATTGCCAAAAGTAGTAGGGGAAGTAAAAGCTTACGCATGTTATTTGGTTTGGTTGAGTTAATGCCCTAAATATCGTTATAATTGTGATGGTCTCAAAAAGGGATTCGAGTAAATCGGGTATATCGTTGGATAACCTTTATATTTATTTCAAACTTCTATATTTTGAATAGTAACAGAATCAGAAATATGCAGCGTGAGCTGCTTTCCGACAATTGGTACACCCTTGAAAAAATAAGCTTTGAATACCTGCGTGACGATGGGATTTGGGAAAAACAGGTGCGGGAAGCTTACGACCGTGGCAATGGAGCTGCTATTCTACTTTATAATATTAAAAAAGGAAAAGTGGTACTTACCAAACAGTTTCGAATGCCAACCTATGTAAATGGTAACGAAGATGGGATGATGGTGGAGGTCTGTGCCGGACTATTGGAAAAGGGAAATGCGGAACAATCCATTAAAATGGAAGTAGAAGAGGAGACTGGATACAAAATTGATAAGGTAGAGAAAGTATTCGAAGCATATATGTCACCGGGCTCGGTTACGGAAGTACTTCATTTTTTTATAGGTGCTTATGAAGATGCCATGAAAATAAGTGAGGGGGGAGGCGCAGAGGATGAAACCGAAAATATCGAGGTGCTGGAAATGGATTTCAAAGTAGCATTAAATATGATTCAATCAGGCGAAATCAAAGACGCTAAGACCATTATGCTTTTGCAATATGCCCAAGTTCAAGGAATTTTCAATCAATAGTTCTCGTAAAGTCCTTTTAAGGTTTCGTACATATTTCTACGGATTTCTATCGATGGCACTTTAAAATGATTGTTCATAAAACTAAATATGAGCAGTTTGCCCGATTTGGTTTTGATGTATCCACTCAAATTGTAATTATTTCCGACAGAACCCGATTTGGCGAATAGGAAGGGTTCTGTAGTTTCATCTTCCCAAGTTTCTACTGTACCGAGGGGTCCCCACATGGGCATGAGGTTAAAAAGGCGTTTTTCGGGTACTTCAACATATAATTTTTGGAGTAACTGAACAAAAGAACGAGGAGTGAACAAATTGTATCGGGAGAGCCCAGAACCGTCTACCCATCGGGGTTGTTGTTCCAAATCGCTTAGATGGTTATCCAGCATAAAATTGATGGCGGTCTTTGTACTCAAGGTATCAGAAAGGGTAGATGAAGCGGTCAACAACAATTGTTCTGCCAAAAAATTGTCGCTTTTTAGCAACATCATCTTTAAAATGGAATCGGTTTCCATTCCAAATAAAGTGTGGTGGTCGCCATTAGGAAAGTGGTCTGTCATTATAATATCCTTTTCTAAAACGGAAGCCAATAAGTGCTGTGTTAAGCTATCGTTGGTTATAAAAGGAACTTCCAAGGTATCCTTTTCAGTGGGGTCAATGTAAAAATGATTGTTCAGCTCATCTCTTTTAAAAGCTGCTTCTTGTATTTCAATTTTACCTGAAAATAAAGAAGGTGTTACTTTCAATCCTAATGAATCGGTATTAGAGATGGTCACTACATTGCCATAAAGGGGCAGTGTGGTTTTTTCTGGTGAAAAGTAGGTATCAAAATCCTCCCAAGCCCATCCAGGACCAAAACGGTCTTCGTTGTGGTTACTGGTGTAAATAGCGATAGTTTTTTGATTTTCTAACCAATGTATGGCCGTGCTGTCCAATAAATGCGGGTGCAGCCAAGAAGGATCCCCCGTGCCTTTTATAAATAAAGTGTCATTCCGAACTGCATAGGTGAGTGTGGGGATGTTTTTGGGAAGCAACTTTATAGCTGAATATAGGGTGACAATCTTGGTGTTGCTGGCCGGTGTAAAATACTTGTCTCCATTATGGTCAAAAACATCTTTATGGGTTTTGGCATCCACGACCACAAGCCCGTGAAAAGAGTTGCTCAAGCTTTCGTCCTCTAATTTGGAATTCAGTGATTTTTTGATGGAAACACAGCTTGTAAGTGTGAAAATAAACACTAATAAACTGATAATTAGATTATTGTATTTTGGTTTATTATTTATAATCATTTAAGTTGTTCGTCGATTTTAACAACAATTTATTTATTTTTTCACAAGATTTTGATTCAATCAATCTGGTTTTTTGCTAATTTAGAACACAACCAATTTCCCAATTTAAATAAAACACTATGCCAAGAGCTATGTTAGATTACACCAAAACCATCCTCCAAAAGGTGAGTTTTGATGTTAAACTTTTCACGCGGGAACTTCAAAAAGCCATTAAAACGTTGTTGCCAAGTGAAGTTGAGGAACTTAAAATCTGGTTACATTTTTACATTTTAGACAAACCAGAATTACAACCTACATTATTAGTCTTAAAATCTTAAAAACCATGAGCCGCTTATAGCGGCTCTTTTATTTTTTGGACAAAGGACTAATAATGTTCACATCCTGAAACGCGATGGCACCACGAACTATGCTGGAAATCACATCGCGCAACGCATCCGTTATCTGTATTTTTAATTCACTTTTATGGTAAATAAGGCTAATTTCCCTTGCTGGAGGGGGACTTTTAAAAGCTTTTAGGTTTTTCTTTTTCGATTCCTCCAAATGTAAAGTGTTCAAGTAAGGAAGCAAGGTCATCCCCATACCCTCATCGGACAAACTTACCAAAGTCTCAAAACTGCCACTTTCAATCTTAAAATGCTCCCCATTTAGTTTTTGTGTGTTTTTACAAAGGTTAATTACCCCCTCGCGAAAGCAATGCCCATCCTGAAGCAATAGAATATCGCTCACCTCCAAATGACTGGTTGATAGCTCCTTTTCTGCACCCAATCGGTGATTTTCGGGTACGTACCCTACAAAAGGTTCATAATATAAGGGGCGTTCTTTTATAAACTCAATTTCCAATGGTGTTGCCGCAATACCAGCATCCAAATGACCATCCAGAATATTTTTAATCAAGGTGTTGGTAGGCTGCTCCTTAATAATAAGGTTCACTTTCGGGTATTTTTTAATAAAAGTGTTCAAGAACATGGGTAACAAGGTGGGCATCACCGTTGGAATGATTCCCAAAGTGTAATCACCCCCGATAAAACCTTTATCCTGATCTACAATATCTTTGATACGGTCTGCCTCGGCCACTATATTTTTAGCTTGTGCCACGATTTTCTTCCCAACTTCGGTAATGGTAATGGGTTTTTTGCTTCGGTCAAAAATCAAAACATCCAATTCGTCTTCCAGTTTTTGAACCTGCATACTTAAAGTAGGCTGGGTCACAAAACTTTTTTCAGCGGCAAGGGTGAAGTTTTTATGCTCAGCCACTGCAAGTACGTATTGCAATTGGGTAATGGTCATTCTCTATAAGTTTAGGGAATAAAGGTATTAAAAACCATCAATTGAATCTATGGTTTATCAAGGCTTTGTTTCATCGTTTTTAACCTTTAAAGCGCAAAAAGAACAACCTATTGGAGGGTTTTGGCGTCAAATCTTTATATTTAGTTGATCAATCTTTAACCATGTCCAATTCACAACTTCTTGACTTAGTGAATTTTTTGAAAGAGATTCCCTTTTTTTCGGAAGTGGATAAGGTTTCCCTTTTGCAATTATGTAAAGAATCGGAAGAACAGATTTACGGAAATAAGCACCGAATCATTGAAAAAGGTGAATTGGGTGATGGCATGTACGCTATTTTAAAGGGTAAGGTCAAAGTTCATGATAAGGACCATGAATTCGGAACACTTTCCCAAGGCGAATGTTTTGGTGAATATGCGTTGCTCGACTCCAATCCAAGGTCGGTTTCTGTTACGGCTTTGGAAGAAACAAGGGTTTTGAAGATTGCATCATCCAGTTTTAAACATCTGATTGAAACCGAACCGGGATTTGTCACTGGAATTTTGTCGGTACTCATCAAACGAAATCGCGAACTCGACATTACACAAGAAAAATTAGCGGCCTCTAAAAAGGAAATTGAATTGACCCATGCCAAAATGAGTGGTTTAATAGATGGCGCATTGGATGCCATTCTTATGTTCGATGCCAATTTTAGGGTGATTTTGGCCAATGGTTCAGCTAAGGAAATTTTGGAAAACAAAGATGTACTGCAACGTAATGTGCTCTATTTTTTTGACGATGAAGGTGGAGATTTGATTGAATCTTTGATTCAAGAGCACGGGAGTACTACCAAAATGAGTCGGTATCTGCCAAAACCTATTAAGGTAATCGGTTCACAAGGCAAAGAAACGGTGAACGAAGGTACTTTGGGAAGTTATGGTTCAGGGGAAGAGGCATTTTATACCCTTATATTAAGAAGTATTGATGATCGCTTGAAGGCAGAACATCAAATTTCCTCATTGCAGCACAAAACAGAATATTTACAGGAAGAAATTAAAGAGCTTACCGAAGACCATGGCATTATTGCCCAGCATGACTCTATGAAAAATGTGTTGGATATGGTGCAGCAAGTGGCACATACCACGGCTACAGTACTTGTTTATGGTGAAACGGGAACGGGAAAGGAGTTGGTGGCAAGGGCCATTCACCAAGCCAGTAACCGAAAAGATGGGCCGCTGATTCGAGTAAACTGTGGGGCAATTCCAGCCAATTTGATTGAAAGTGAACTATTTGGGCATGAGAAAGGGGCATTTACAGGCGCCACTAGTAGTAGAAAGGGACGCTTTTTGTTGGCAGACAAGGGAACTATTTTCTTGGATGAGATAGGGGAGCTTCCACTGGATCTTCAGCCAAAACTTTTACGAGTGATACAGGAAGGGGAATTTGACCCTGTGGGCAGTTCCATCACACAAAAGGTAGATGTAAGGATTGTGGCTGCCACCCATCGCAATTTATTGGAGCTTTCCAGTGAAGGGAAATTCAGGGAGGATTTGTTTTACAGGCTCAATGTGTTTCCCATTATTGTTCCTCCTTTACGAAATCGTGGCAACGATGTTTGCTTGATTGCTGAAAGTATGGTGAAGCGTTTTAGTACTAAAATGAACAGGCCTGTTCATCCACTTACAGCCAAGCAAAAAAAGTTATTATTGGATTACCCTTGGCCGGGCAATGTTCGTGAACTTCAAAATTTGGTGGAACGCGCTGTAATCGTTTCCAAAAATGGTGTTATTGATTGGGAAGAAATCATACCGCATGCAGATGCTCCCAAAAGCACTTCTGTTGAAATTGAGTTGGACCATATTCTTACCGCCGAAGAATTAAATCAACTGGAGCGTAACAATATTTTAAAGGCACTAAGAAAAACCCATTGGAAAATTTCTGGCGAAAAAGGGGCGGCCGCACTTCTTGGCATACCCCCAACCACACTTTCTTCAAAAATCAAGGCACTTGGCATAGCTAGACCAGTGTGATTTACGATATTCCGTAATTTATTTAACGATATTTCGTTAATATTCGATATTTCGTTAATGTTTTTATACGATAAAAACGAATTAAGTTATTGATAATAAGGTTTTTATGTTTTTTGGCACAGCAAATGCTTATACTCAGGCAAATGTTAATCAATTAATCTTAAAAACAAAAAACAATGATTACAACAGCAAACATTAAAAACGGAGTAAACGTAGATCAGTTAGTAGGAACTATCAACGCAGTTCAGGAAAACCCATCTTTGGCAAACTTTGAGTTCAGAGCCAAAAACAATTGGATCGATGGTGGACATTGTGTTACCAGTATCAAAGATTATTACGGTGTAGGTGAGGAGCACCCAACCCGTGAAGGTGATTTCACTTTGGAGGCTGACCACGTAGAAGTGCTATTAGGTAAAGACCAAGCGCCAAACCCTGCAGAGATCGTATTGCACGCTTTGGGTTCTTGTTTAACTGGAGCTATGGCTTACCATGCTGCTGCCAACGGTATCGAAATTGAAGGTATGGAGTCCAGATTGACTGGAGATGTTGACCTTCACGGTTTTTTGGGACTAGACCCAGAAGTAAGAAAGGGATTCAACGGAATTACTGTAAAGTTCAAAGTAAAGAGCGATGCCTCCGAGGATCAGTTGAGAGCCTTGTCTCAATTCTCTCCCGTGTTCGATATGTTGACCAAACCAACACCTGTAACCATCGAGTTCGAAAAGTAATTGAAATCCATAGGCCGCCTTGTTCTTAAATCACGAGGTGGCCTTTTTTAATGCAATCCATTAGTTAAAACCCATGAAAAACAAAGAGCACATCATTGTCAATGCCAACCAGGCAGTCGCTCATATCGCGTATATGACCAATGAGGTTTTTCCCATTTATCCCATAACACCATCCTCTGAAATGGCAGAGTTGGTGGAGGAGTGGAGTGCTCATCATCAAAAAAATATATTCGGTAATGTACCTACCGCATTTGAAATGCAAAGTGAGGCCGGTGTAGCGGGAGCTATGCACGGAGCCCTCCAAACGGGGTCATTATCGAGCACTTTTACAGCATCACAAGGCTTATTGTTGATGTTGCCCAATATGCACAAAATTGCAGGGGAATTAACCCCGAATGTGATTCATGTGGCTACCAGGGCCATAGCTTCCCATGCTTTATCCGTTTTCGGAGATCATAGCGATGTCATGTCCGCCAGAAATACAGGATATGCTTTTTTGGCCTCCGCATCCGTGCAAGAAGCCATGGATTTTGCTTTGATTGCCAAAGCGGCTACGTTAGAATCACGAGTACCTTTTCTTCACTTTTTCGATGGATTTAGAACTTCCCATGAAGTTTCCACCATTGAAAAGGTAAACAATGATGTGATCAAGTCCATGATCAAACCAAATTTGGTTCAGGAACATCAGAATAGAAGCTTAAACCCAAACAACCCTCATATTTCTGGAACCTCACAAGGTCCGGATGTTTTCTTTCAAAGTAGGGAAGCAGTAAATCCTTATTACAACAATTGTCCATGGATCGTTCAGCAAAAAATGGATGAATTCTATCATTTGACGGGTCGTTCCTACAAAGTTTTTGAATATGTAGGTCATCCAGAGGCAGAACAGGTAATCGTTTCCATGGCATCGTCCACTCAGACAATTGAAGAAACCATTAAGGTTTTAAATGCCAACGGAGAAAAAATAGGCGTCGTAAAGGTTCGGTTGTTCCGCCCTTTCAGTGCCGATATGTTGCTTCAGAGTATCCCATCGAGCTGTACATCCATCGCAGTCCTCGACCGCACAAAAGAAGCAGGTTCCAACGGTGAGCCGTTATACTTGGATGTGGTGAATTCGGTTTTCAAGTCCACGAAATTTAAATCATTGCCCAAAGTTTTTGGCGGAAGATATGGATTGGCCTCCAAAGAGTTTAACCCATCCATGGTAAAAAGTATGGTAGATGATCTAAAAACAGGAAGTTTAAAATCCCCATTCACTGTTGGAATACAAGATGATGTGACCCAATTAAGTCTTCCTATTTCCAATTTTAAAACTCGGTTTAAAGGGTTAGAAGCACTCTTCTTTGAAACCAAATCGAGAAAAACACAGCAATACTTTGATGGTTTCCTGAAATATGTGGGCGATGGCAATGAACAATTTGTTCAGGGATATATGGAAATCGATTATAAAAAATCAAATTCCAAAGCAGTGACCAATTTACGGGTGGCCCAACAGCCCATTAAAGCACCCTATACAATTTCTGAAGCCCAATTTTTAGGTTTCGAAGATATAACCTTATTAAAGGAAGAAGGAAATCAAATACGAGTGAAGCAAGGCGGAACTGTTCTGGTACAATCCCAATTGGATTCCTCGGCGTTTTGGAAAGAACTGCCCCAAGCTACTCAAAAAGTATTGTTTGAAAAGGGAGTTCAACTTTATATTGTCAACCCGAATGAAACGAGCTTCGAAAACACCTTGTTGCAGGATTGCTTTTTAGCGCTAACACCCGATTTTAAAAGCTTGATTTCTGGTCAAACCTTAGTTGAGAAAATTCAAAAAGTAGAAATGCCAACAATTCTTGAGTGCAAGCTCCAAAATGCTTTTGACGAAACCTTTTCCAATTCTTTGTTGGGTCAACTATTGGCCAATAACGGACATCAGGTTTCAGTTAGCCAATTGCCTGCAGATGGGGTGTATCCAACAGGAACTTCCATTTTCAACAAAAGAAAAGTGGAGGGGATATTGCCCATTTGGAATACTGAAAATTGCATTCAATGCGGGGCTTGCAGTATGGCTTGTCCATCAGGAGCCCTTAGAATGAAGGTTTACAATGAAGAAGTAAAGGATTCAACTCCGAACCAATGGAAAGAGGTAGAGGCAAATCTTGACCTTCCACAAATGGATTTGAAGTATTTATCCATTCAAATTAATCCTGACCAGTGTACCGCTTGCGAAAATTGTGTGGATGCCTGCACTGATAACGCTTTGCAAATGCAACCTAGGGAACAGTATTTGGACACAAGTAATGAAAATTGGGACTTTTTTGAGCAAATTCCAGAGTTGGACAGAAGCTTGATCAATGTTCAAGATGTTGCCCAACAGCAATTGCAAGAGCCATTATTCAAATATCCAATGGGTGTCGATGGTTGTGGGGAAGCTCCATATATAAAATTACTATCCCAATTATTCGGTGACCGCATGTTAGTGGCCAATGCCACAGGTGCAAGCTCTATTTTTGGTGGTGCCTTGCCCACTACACCTTGGAGTAAAAATGAAAAAGGTCAAGGTCCAGCATGGTCTAATTCCTTGTTTGAGGATAATGCAGAGTTCGGTTTGGGTTTTCGATTGTCACTAGATCAGCAAGCAGAGCAGGCAAAGAATTTGCTTCAAAACATGAGTGATAATGTTGGTAATGAATTGGTGGGGCAGATTTTGACGGCCAATCAATATTCAGAAGTAGAAATATCATTGCAACGCAACCGAGTTGCCCAATTGAAGGCTAAACTTAAAGAAATTCATTCCCCAATTGCCAAGAGACTACTTTCCATGGTCGACAGTTTAGTGAAAAAAAGTGTTTGGATTGTTGGGGGTGACGGATGGGCCTATGATATTGGATACGGCGGACTAGATCATGTACTAGCTTCTGGAAAAAACATCAATATATTGGTTTTGGACAATGAAGTGTACTCCAATACAGGAGGTCAAAAATCCAAGGCAACACCATATGGTGCCAAAGCAAAGTTTGCTGCCAAAGGGCAACTGAAACATAAGAAAGATTTGGGGCAGATGGCCATGCAATACCCTGACGTGTACGTGGCTTCGGTTGCCATGGGAGCGAATCAACAGCACACCTTGAAGGCATTTTTGGAAGCGGAACAACATAACGGGCCTTCATTGATCATTGCCTATTGCCATAGCCCGGAACATGGAGTGGATATGAAGCAACCATCAAAATATCATAAGGCCGCTGTGGCCTCTGGTCAATGGTTGCTCTATCGCAATATTCCCAACGAAAATTGGATGGAAAATACCTTTGTTTTGGATTCGAAACCACCAAGTATTCCCATTGAAAGCTATCTAGGAATGCAGGATCGGTTCAATACTTTTGTGCGAAACAATCCAGAACACCTTCAAGAAGCACAGGGATTTGTGGATAATCGCTTTCGACACTATCAAAAATTGGCTTCAAAGAAAATTGAGGAATTGGTAACCTATTGATTCCATATTAAATCAGTACGGAGCCCGAAGTCCAATCTTCGGGAGGACCAAGAACAGCATACTTTTTAGCGCGCTCATTAAAATAATGGGCCACGGTATCTCCAGGATTTTTGTACAACACCCATTGGAAAGCTGTTGCTGCTTCATCGAACTGGCAATCGTAATACAAGGCTATCCCTTGATCGTAATGCGCTTTGGTTTCCAACTTCAACGAAATCTTTTGAATGGAATCCCCATCGATACACTCATAAATCTCAATGGATTTTTGTTTGCCTTTCACCCGTACCTTTCCTAAAAATCTAAAGTTAAAATCTGATGGAGTTTGCATTTGGTTCAAAGTGTCTCCACTAATGATAATATTGGCGCCAAAATGTTTGGTAACCCCTTCCACTCGAGAGGCACAGTTTACTGTATCCGAAATAACTGCAGGGTCATTTCTTTTGCTGTCACCGATAATCCCCATGATCAATGGCCCCGTGTGCAACCCAATACCTATGGAAAGTGGTCGATACCCCTTTTCTTCAACACGCCTTTTATTGTACAGTGCCAAAGCTCGTTGCATTTCAATAGCGGCATCCAAAGCCCCTTCTGGACTTTTTGGAAAAAGAGCCATGATGCCATCGCCCAAATATTGATTTACAAAACCTTCATTTTCTTTGATAATGGGCCCCATTCTTCCTACGTAGGCATTCACAAACTTAAAGTTTTGCTGAGGGGTCATGCTTTCCGATAGGGTGGTGTAGTCCCGAATATCTGAGAATAGAACTGTAACTTCTTTTTCCGCATAATCCCCCAATTGCACATCGGTGATGGATTCTTTTCCGATGGATTTCACAAATTCGGAGGGCACAAATTTGGAGGTGGCCCTGTGGATAATATTTAGATTTAAATGCGTTTTGATTCGGCTCAAAAGCTCCCCTTTGGAAAAAGGTTTGGTAAGATAATCGTTGGCTCCAGCGTTAAATCCGCTCACTAGGTCGGTCACTGTGTTTTTGGCTGTCAATAGGATTACAGGTAGCTCGGTGGACAGGTATTTCTCCCTGATTTTTTCACAGACCTCATAACCGGAAGTTCCTGGCATCATCACATCTAGGAGTACCAAGTTTATTGGGGTTCCTTGCTGAACAATCTTAAGGGCTTCTATTCCCGAACCAGCTTCCATAATTTGATACCCCGCCATTTTGAGATGATTTTCGAGCACCCTTCGATTTACGGGTTCATCATCTACTATAAGAATTGTTGGTGCATCCTGTAAAGTAGTGTTTTCGTCGATTACATTTATGGTTTCGGTCTCGTTGTAATCTTGAATTGGGGTAACCATTTCAGGCTTGTCTGTGGTCAAGCCTTCATAGTCTTCACGTTTTGTTTTGCTCAGGGGCAGGGTAAAGGTGAAAATGGAACCTTTTCCCTTTTTGGAATCAACGGTAATGGTTCCCCCGTGGAGCTCCACCAGTTTTTTGGTGACCGAAAGTCCAAGTCCTGTTCCGCCGTATTCACGTTCTGTGGACCCATCAACTTGCTCAAACGAATCAAAAATACGGTCTATTTTATCGTCGGGAATACCAATTCCGGTATCGGAAACGGAAATGGACAACATCTCTTTATTTACGGCAGCATGGAGGGTGATAACACCTTTCTCCGTGAATTTAATCGCATTGCCAATAAGGTTGTGCATAATTTGCTGCAATCGGTTTTCATCGGCATCAATAAGTGGGGTATCCTTGGGAATGGAATTGATCAATTTTAATTTTTTATCCTGGGTCAACGGTCTTGAAAGTCGCAACACAATATTCGAAATGGCATAAATATCGACGGGTTTAATGGAAAGGTTGAGGTCTTTGTTTTTGAGCTTGGAAAAATCCAAAATGTCGTTGACCAAATGGGAAAGTCGTTTTCCACTGTTGATGATCATTTCGAGGTTTTGCAAGGCTGATTTTGACATTTTGCCTGCCACGCCGTCTTTTAATCCTTCGCTCAACCCAATAATACCGACCAAAGGAGTGCGAAGCTCGTGCGAAGTGTTGGCCAAAAACTCATCTTTCAGCGTATTGATTTTTTCAAGTTCCAATACACGTTGTTTCTCAATTTCGGTACGTTTTTTCTCAACTTCAATGGCACGTTTTTTCTCATCCAAAACCTGTTTCTCTCGCTGTTTTTGTTTGAATCGCCTAAAAGAGTATAAAAAAGCCAACATGGTACCGATTGCGATGGCGATAATGAAGTTTCGTAATGTTTTTTGTCTTTCGAGTCTTAAATCATTGATTTCTGCATCTTTTTGAAGTGAGGCAATGGCATTTTGTTGTTTTTCGGTGTCATATCGAACTTGAAGTTCCTCAATCTGCTTGGATTTAGCCACATTAAAAAGACTGTCTTTTAAAGAGATGGCTTCATTTTTAAAAGCTAAAGCTTGCTCATATTCGCCTGAAGCTTCGTGGATTTTTGAAAGTAATTCATAATTTTCCTGAAGTTGGGTTTTAGCTCCAATTTCTTCGGAAATTTGAATGGCTCTTTCGATGTTTTCCTTGGCAAGCGGATAGTTTTTTAACTCTAAATGTATCAAGGCGATTTGGTTGTGACTCATGGCCAGTTCCAACTTCATTCCCAATTTTTCGCGAAGTTCAAGTGCTCTTTGGTGGTAATCCAAGGATTGTGAATAATTTTTTTGGTGGCCATAAACCTTTCCTATCGCTTCGTAATCAAAGGCTTTCCCCCAATCACTGTTCATTTCCTCATCCAGCTGTAAAGCACGAAAAAAATAGGAGCGAGCCTCCATATAATTCTCTTGTTGCAGATAGGTATCTCCAATATTGAACAGACAATTGGCCATTTCAATCTTATCACCCAGATCGGAGAAGATTTTGAGGGCACTTTGATAATTTTCCATTGCTTCATCCATCTTGCCCGTGTTTTTTAGGATTTCTCCAATGGCATTTTGGGTGGTGGCAATACTGAAAGGATCATTATGCTCTTGGTAAATCTTTAAAATGTCGTAATAGATCTCCAAGCTTTTTCCCATATCTCCCAGATTATCCAGAATCACAGCTTTTTGGTACAATCCGTTGGCCACAGAAAAGGGTTTGTTGGTTTGTCTTGAATAATCTAAATATTCTTCAATGTGCTCCAACGCTGAACCATAATTCCCTTTTTGTCTATCTAGCACAGCATATTGGTAATGTGCAATGGAAATGCCCCAAGGCATTTTATTGTTTTTGCTAATGGTATTAAAGCTGTCGATATATTTTTTGGCTGTCTCTAGGTCCCCTCGATTGTTCAGGTATTCCCAAGAAATATTTTTTAGTACACTAATACGGGCAGAATCGGAATTAACCGTTCTTAGTTGGTTTTGCAAAGAGTCAAGCCGTGAGGTTTGTCCAAACGTAAATGCGCTCCACGTTAAAAAAAGAATGGACAATATTTGGCCAACTTGTTTGATAGTTTGCTATTTAAGGTTGATTGTGAGTAAATTAAATGTAGTATTAAAAACCATAGCCACCAAAAAAAGCCCCGACATTGGTCGGGGCTTTTTACTGATTTTTTGAATAGATTTAGAAACGAATGTTCAATTCTAGGTCTTCGTTACCCACTTCAAATTTGGCGCTCCCAAAGTTTGGTGGGCCCAAAGACATATCGTTGCCGGACATTCCGTAGCTTTCCTTTGGCATTCCGTTCGATTGATAATCCATTCGGTTGTTACTATTTTCATCGTGCAGGGTTAAAATGGCATAAGAACCAGGGGCTACATTGGTAAAGGTCAAAACTACTTTGCCATTTTCAATAGTGCTTTCCAAGTTTTGAACTCCAGGACCTGCCATAAAGGTTTCTTGAGTGTGCAATCCTGCCAGAACTTTTCCTTCGTTACTGTTAATGTTGTCAATGGTCACCTTAATGTTGACTCCAGAGGATTCTTGAGCCATCGATATTAGGCTCACAAAGAATAAACTTAATGCTAGTGTTACAGTTTTCATACTTGCTGTTTTGATGTTTTTGATGCTTCAAATGTCTGAAGGTGCGATTGTTTTTAAAACTTTAATGCACTGAAGTGTCAAATTTTTGGAGTGAATCGTAAAGCGATAAAACCTGTTTCAATTCAGGATAAAAAAATTACAGTTGGGTAGTTCCTTTTGGCTTGGCTGCGATTGTTGGGGCAATTTTGAACCATCAATCAAAACAAACAGTCATGAAAAACGTATTTACATGCTTCTTTTTAATTATTGGGTCGGGATTTTTATTTGCCCAACAAACCATAACAGGAACAGTTACCGATGCCAAGAACAATCCCATTGAAGGTGCCAATATTTATTTGGAGGGCACATATGATGGTGCCTCATCTGATAGTAAGGGGCATTTTACTTTTGAGACGGAAGAGTCGGGGACCCAAACGCTTATAGTTTCGATGTTGTCTTATGATCCGCATTACGAAATGGGTGAGGTTTCTTATTTCAAAGATTTAAAAATTAAATTAACAGAAGCCATCAACTCACTTTCGGGGGTTACCTTAACCGCAGGAACTTTTGAAGCCGGGGACAACTCCAAGGTTTCGGTGTTAAAACCGTTGGATATCGTAACCACTGCTGGTGCAACTGGTGATTTTGTGGCCGCCTTGCAAACCTTGCCAGGGACTTCTACGGTTAATGAAGATGGGCGTTTGTTTGTTAGAGGGGGTACTGCGGAAGAGACCCAAGTGTTTATCGATGGACTTCGCGTGTTTCAACCCTTTAATGCCACGGCCAACAATATGCCCACCCGGGGACGGTTTTCTCCTTTCCTTTTTAAAGGGATTTCGTTCAGTACGGGAGGCTATTCTGCCGAATATGGGCAAGCTTTGTCCAGTGTTTTATTGTTGAACACCATAGATGAGCCCGATCAAGAGAAAACGGAAATTTCTGTTATGTCTGTAGGTGGAGGTTTGGGGCATACGGAGATTTGGGGCAACCAATCTCTGAGCATCAACACTGCTTATTTGAATTTGGCGCCCTACGAAGCTTTGCTTCCAAGCACCCAAGGTGTGCGCTGGAACAGCCCTTACGAATCCATTTCAGGGGAGGCGGTTTTTAGAAGTATAGGCGATAAAAGTATGTTGAAGTTGTACACTGGATTTAACCATTCCAATTTAGATATCGAACAAGAGGACATTAATTATGAAGATTTTGTTCGCTTTCAATTGAAAAACAATAACCTGTATTTTAATGCATCCTATAAATACTATTTGGCAAACGATTGGAGCCTTACTTCGGGTGCATCCATTGCTTGGGATACCAATGCTATCCGTATTGAATCTGATAAAGTGGATGCAAAGGAAACAGCTTCGCACCTAAAACTGAAAGCTAGAAAAAACTATAGCAGTCGATTCGATTTAAGTTTTGGAGCGGAATATTTTAATACGGACTACGATGAAACGTATACCGACATTGAATCCAATGATTTTGAGAGTGGGTATTCAGAGGGGCTTGCGGCCGTATTTGCCGAGTCGGACATCTTCTTGAGCAATCGGTTTGCCCTAAAATTGGGGGTAAGGGGAGAACATAACAACTTGATGGAAGCCTTTAAGGTTTCACCAAGGGTTTCATTGGCCTACAAACCAAAAGAAAATGGGCAGTTTTCATTTGCCTACGGAGATTTTTACCAAAGACCCATTGGACAAGTGGTGAAGTTTGACAAAGACCTTCAAATGGAAAAAGCGAGCCATTACATTCTCAATTATCAACACATCAACAATGGCAGAACCTTTAGGGCCGAGGCTTATTTTAAAGATTATGACCAATTGGTAAAGTTTGATACCGAGCAACCTCAGTTCAACTCCGTGTACAGCAATTCGGGGGATGGGTATGCCAAAGGTTTGGATGTGTTTTGGAGAGATAACAAGAGCATCAACAATTTGGATTATTGGGTTTCTTATTCCTATTTAGATACGAAAAGGGACTATCGCAACTTTAGCGTGAGTGCGACGCCAAATTTTGCAGCACAGCATAATTTATCCGTGGTCACTAAATATTGGGTGGAGCAACTACGGTCTCAAATCGGATTTTCCTATTCTTATGGTTCGGGAAGACCTTACGATAATCCAAATACGGCCGAATTTATGGCAGAGAAAACGAAATCATACAACAATTTAAGTTTCAATTGGGCTTATTTAATCGACCAACAGAAAATTCTTTACTTCTCGGTAAACAATTTGTTGAGCATAAATAATGTCAGTAATTACCAATACTCGGACACCCCCAATATGGATGGGGTTTTTGATAGAAGGGCAATTACACCTCCTGCGGATAGCTTTTTCTTTGTTGGCTTTTTCTGGACAATCAGTACCGATAAAAAGAGCAATCAATTGGATAACCTCTAATTTACTGTTGCATTTTAAGGTAATAATCCACCGAATGCTTTCCAGAGCCATACACTACAAAAAACAAACACAACAAAAGAATGAATACGGCCACAACCAAGTTGGTCGTGTTCATGGTTCCCAAGAAATTAGTGAGGACCGCGCCAAATAAAATAGGGAGCTGCGCAATTGCGGACCAACGGGTCAATAATCCAACAACAATCAAAACACCACCCACAAAATGCGCTGGAGCTATATAATGCAGAATGATCATACCACCGGGCAGATCCTGGAATGGACGGGCCAATTCGGCCATTTGTTGGTAATTGGACATCACTTCTATCCCTTTGATGAACAAAAAAGTTCCAAGGGCAACACGAATCAAATCAATAAATAAATAGGTGTGGGCATTGGCCCATTTGTTTAGTTTTTTTACCGATTCCATTATAAATATCTTTAAGATTCACACTTTAAGATACTCATTTTTAATCAGATAAAATATTTTTGCCAGGTTAAAGTTGGATTCCGAAGCTCAAAAATGTGGGCTATTCGGCTACTAATAGCTCCATTTTAATATCACTTCGGGCGTAGGGTGATGGAATCCCATAAACCTCTTGAAAGCCTAATTTTTTATATAGTGAAATGGCAGGAGCCAAAACCCTGTTACTTTCCAAGAAAATAGCTTTGGCACCCATTTCCCATGCTTTTTCAATAATATGTTGGCCCAATAGTTTGCCTATACCCATACCTTGAACTTTGGGTGAAACGCCCATTTTTACCAATTCAAGGTCATAACCTTCATAAGCGCAAGGAACTAGGGCGCAGACACCAACCGGTTCTTGGTTCAATAGGGCAACCGCAATGTAACCGCCCTTGTCCAAAATATATTTGTTGGGATGATCCAAAGATTTATAATCCATTTCTTCCATCACAAAATATTTGGTGATCCACTCTTCGTTAAGGGCTTTAAAAGCAGTGGCGTACCTATCGGAGTAAGGTACAATGGCTATTTTTTGGCTCATAATTCAAAAAAAGGTTCTTTAAAGCTCAAAATTAGCACCTTATCAATAATAAATTTATGAACTGAGAACTATTTTTTATCAATTGAAACCCCATATCTATCAACTGCACTAGCAGTTCAACGAATAAATTCGCGGATTACCGATAAAATATTTAATATTACCATTGATTTAGTCCTAAAACTCTTACAAGTCCCAAATCTTGCTAATGAGACCAAATAACCAAATACCATCTGGCATTGCCAGAAGTTTAAACCTACAAATCCCATTCGGCTATGGCGATAAAACTACCCCCACTTTTATTTTTATCCCCCCATTTCCCATTTAGGCACTTCTTTTTTGCCTTTTTTGCCGTAATTCTGCTGAGCAATTCTTTACAAGCACAGGAGAACAATCCCTATGTGAGTTACGATGTCCCATTCCAAAACTTGTTGAAATTCAATAGGTTTTTGGTCAATCCCACTTTTTCCACTGTAAGAGAAGATAAATCCTATATCAACTTGTTCCATCGTAGCCAAAGTGCCGACTTTGAAAATAATGCCCAAAATTATTTTTTAAGCTATAGCGGACGAATTAATGAAATGGTTGGAATTGGGTTTAGTCTGTACAACCAACAAGATGGCGTTATCTCCAACTTGGGGGTAATGGCCAATTATTCCCATGGAATCCAATTGGGAAAAGAAAGTAGTCTGACCTTTGGTGTCAATATTCCTTATTATGTGAGTAACTATGACGCCAATAGAGGTACACCTCTTCAAACAGATGACCCACTTTTGAGCGATGCCCCCGAAAGCTCCATTATTTCGTTTCAACCTGGAATCAATTTAAGTGTTGGAAATTTTGATGTTGGTGTTTTTGCGCAAAATTTAGTGGATTACAATATTAAATCTGGGAAGTCCCTGACCACTCTAGATCAAAAAACCTTTTCTGGACATTTGCAGTACACCCATACCTTGGAAAATGGAAGGGGCATTTTTGAAGATGGTAGAATAATGCCATTGGCACGAACTCGATTTAGTGGAACAGAGGATCCCATTTTTGGTGGAGGAGTTATTTTGGACCTGCCAAAGTTAGGTTGGGTTCAAGGAGGGTACGACCAGTTTTATGGAGTTTCGGCCGGCACGGGTTTTAATTTGAACAGAAGACTTTCTTTTGGATACAATTTTGAGAAAAACATTAGCAACAGTATTGCCAATTTGGGAGTTACTCATGAGATTTCCATTTCGTATTCCTTCGTTCCAAACATGTCAAAAAACATTTATGTTGACAATGATGGAGATGATAAATTAAAGCAAAAAGATGAAACCGCAGTGGCATCCGTAGATAATGAACCTGAAAAAACGAAGCAAAACGGGGATAAGGATGCTGAAAATGCAGCTTCATCAACAACCAATGAAGGTGACATAGCCTATTTGGAAGCACGTATTTCACAATTACAGCAGGAGCAAGAAGATAGTTATGCTGTTATTGACGAGTTGCTATTTAAAATGGACTCCATGGAGCAAAATAGGGAGCAAGACATGGAAAAACGCTTTGAAATGGTGATGCGTTTGGTGCAAAGATACAATGGAGATCAAATTCCGGATATCGAGGACAATGCAAAACAACTTTATGCCGCAGATAGCAAAGACTTGGATTCTGTTTACAACGCGGTGGATTTAAAATATAGCATAGCCGAGCAGCTAAATTCGAAAACCGCCCCCAAACAACGAGAAGCGATAAGAAAAAGCACCTATCGTGGTGGGGCCTATAAGCCCATTGAGAAATTTATCAGTTTAGATGGCGTTGGTAAGGGACATTACTTAGTTGCCAATGTGTTTAAAAATGAGGTAAATCTTAAAAACTTTATGGAGGATTTAAAAAGTAAAGGCCTGCAGGCCCAATACTTTAAAAATCCTAAGAACGGATTAAATTATGTGTATTTGGCCAAGTATGAACAAAATGAGGAAGCTTATGCCGCCTATGAATCCCAATTGAAAGGTAAGTATAACGAAGACCTATGGATCATGCATGTGGAAAATCCCAAATATTCCAATTGGGCAGATACTATTTTTCAGGATATAGAATAAAGAGTACCCTTAGCGATACTTCATTGCTTGGGCAATGGCTATGCTGCCGGCATCCTTCTGTTCTTGAAGCTCCGAAATAATTTTTGAATGATCTTCCTTTCGGGTCTGTGAAAGTTTATAGGTTGCCTGTATATCCGAAATTTGAATGGAAAAGCCCACGACACCCTTTACTTGGCGCAAAGTTTTTGGCGACATTTCACCCAAGGAAATCGGATTTTTTGAAGCCTTCTCATATTTATCCACTAAACGATACATGGATTGCAAGGTTTCAGCTTCACTAAGCACCTTTAATTTACCATATACGTGTACTGCAATGTAATTCCAAGTGGGTACTTCCTCCTCTTTATACCAAGATGAAGAAACATAGGAATGAGGCCCGTTAAATATACAAAGTACCTCTGCGTTTTCGGTAAAGTTTTTCCATTGCGGATTGGCTTTGGCCATATGGCCCACCAAAACATCATTGCCGTCGACATCTTGCTCCAATTCCAAGGGAATATGCGTGCCCCATGGTTTTTGGTCCACAATATTAATTAGAATTCCAAAGCTATTGTGTTGTATAAAAACCTTGACTTCCTCAAGGTTTTCATTTTTGTAATGGTTGGGAATGTACATAGCGTAGTGGGTAAACTTTTTGAAGGTTTAAAGATATTAATTAAGATGTCAAGGAAATGAAAAATCATTAAAGTGAAACAACAAAGGCCCAAAAAGGGCCTTTTCCAATTATCTAAGTTGTATAACTTTAATTTGGCGCCTGCACTTTACCATCAGCACCACTAAGGTCTTTTCGGAAAACCCAAATTTCTTCCATATCCCAAACCGTAGATTTTTCATAATCTTTTAAAAATTGGGCAAAGCTCCCAGCACCGTGCACTTCTTCGTACCATTCAGGAAATTTATCCTCCCGGTCCATCCAGGAAGTATCATCGAAAAAATCGACCCAAAC
Organism: Flagellimonas cixiensis; assembly: GCF_042134615.1. Classification (GTDB taxonomy): domain Bacteria; phylum Bacteroidota; class Bacteroidia; order Flavobacteriales; family Flavobacteriaceae; genus Flagellimonas; species Flagellimonas cixiensis. The sequence continues at coordinate 165,981 of NZ_CP169639.1, read as the reverse complement.
AAAATCCCCTTCACCTGTATTAGCCAATTCATTAAAGTAAACTCCCCATTGCTGGTTGGGGTCCTTGGTCTTGAACACTTTATAAACGTTATCCAATACGGCTAAGAATTCTTGGTACTTAAAGCGCTCAATGTCCAAAATAAAAAGAGATAGGTTCTTTAATTCAAAATCCCGGTTAAAGTTAGAGTGCAAAGGATTGTTTTTCCAATAAGTAAACTGCATATCGGGCATGGCATTGGCCGCAACATTGCTGTTCCAATCTTTGGTGTGATCTTCGGAATAATTGTTCGATTCTTCCATGGCGGTCCAAGAAGTAGGACCGAGGCTCCATATATACTTTCCGGAGTTTTTTCCGTTGGCCACCCAAAAAACACTTACCTGCTGATTGCCTTGGGTGTGGTATTTTTTGTTGTGCGCAGCCACACCAGCTTCAAAAGCTTCTATTTTTTCTGGGTGGGGGGTCATCATCACATTCAAGAACATAGGAGGTTGTTGGTTTTCCTGTGCATGTAATATGAATGGGATCAATACGAATGTAAAAAGTATTCTTTTCATTGTTTTTAATTTTTATCTGTTCTGTTTTTGGTTAGGGTTCCATTGTTTCTTCCTGCATATTGGCCTCAGCCTCCATTTTTTGAAGGGCCAATACTATTTCGGTAGGGTCCCAATACCCATATTCTCTCACAATTTTCCCATCTATAAATTGAAAGGTCAAGTGCACGGGTATTTCCACGGCTTGTTCGTTGGCTGCTAGGGTTGCTTGCCAATTTAGCCAGCAGTTTACCCATCTTTCACCATCGTCGGTAATTACCATTTCGTATTCCTGTTGGTCGGTTTGAAAACCACGATTGGTATAGTTGATATCCGATGTTCTATGATATTCCATAGCTTCCGAAGGTGACATTGGATTTTTGGTGGTGTTGTAATACGTTTTGGATGTGTCGGCATACATAGCTGTATCAAAAAGTTTACTGTTGTAATTGGCAATCAGGTTTTTTACTGTGTCAATTTCGGGGGAATCCTGAGAATACCTTACCGGACCGTTTTGGCAGCCACCGATTACAAGTGCTGCGATAGTGCAGAGTAGAATGATTTTTTTCATTGTCTTCATTTATGTTGATTATATATTTGGTTGCCCATACCTATATTTAGGTGCGGTTATGGTTTTTGAAAATGAATTAGCCGGGGCAATAGTCAAAGCACTTTTTCATAGGATCTGCATGAAAAAATATTGACTTGGAAATTTGGGAGTACAACTTGCTATTTAATCCTAAATAAAAGAGTTTTAGGCGCAAGTAAGGGTCTATCTTTATAAAGAAAGTGGTCGAATTTTATGGGGTGTGATTGTTAATGGTTCGACTCTATTAAATATACTAAAAAACTGTCAATGAGATACTTAAAATCGTGTTTTAATTGCGATTCTGTAAGAATTTAAAGTAGGTTCCATCTTCTTTTCCTACAGTTTTAGGGTGAATAAAGCTTATTTATGAGTTTTAACAGCCAATTTTACGGCCCATCCCTCAAATCCAACAGTTCAGTAACGCTTCTTTTTTAATCCTAGTTGTTCGTTTCATATTTGTTTCATCAATAATCAATGCTGGTTACTCAACATCTTTTGGGTCCGGCCAATAAAAACGACAGTCATGAAAAAACTTTTTGTACTACTTATGTGTTTGGGAACAACAGCTATGTTTGCCCAAGACCGTTACAGCAAGGGAATGGAAAAGGCCTTTCAATTATGGGAACAACAAAATTTTGTGGATGCATCCAATTTATTTGAGCGCATTGCCACCGCAGAACCCGATAATTGGTTGCCTTATTATTATGTTTCCCAAATAAACACTGTGATTTCCTTTGGAGAAAAAGATGAGGAGAAACTGAGCAAACAATTGACAAAGGCCAAAGAGTTTATCGATGTTGCCCATGCCATATCGCCCAATAATCCCGAAATCTTGATTCAAGAAGCATTGATCAATACGGCCTGGATTGCATTTGACGGTGCCACTTATGGGATGTCGATGTCTATGAAAAACACTCAATTGTACCAAAAAGCCATAGAATTGGCCCCAGATAATCCCAGAGTGATATTTTCCAAAGCTGAATGGGATATGGGTTCGGCCAGATACTTTGGAAAAGACACTGCACCCTATTGTAAAGACGTGGAAAAGGCCTTGGAACTTTTTGCTACCTTTAAATCCGAAACTCCTTTTTATCCCAGTTGGGGAAAAGAACGTGCCGAGCAAGTGTTGGCCAGCTGTAAATAAGTCTGCATGAAAACATTTTTTAGAGAACTTATAAAAGCATTTTTAGTGGGGATCGCTATTTATTTAGTGTTCCTCATTATTTTCTATGTTAAGGGATTTGAGCTCACGGTACAGCAATTGTGGACAGAGTTTTGGGAAAGTATGGTCTATTCCGTAACTATCTATCTCTGCAATGCCGTCATTTTTATTGTATTGATGGGCAAATACCAGAAACAGCTTTTTACCAGAAAATATTTGCTCTATGGCATTTTAGGAAACATTGTAGCCTCTTTAATTGGGATTTTTATTGCACGCATTATTTCAGAGGTTCTTTTGAACAAAGTTCCCATAAGCACCTTTTTTATAAATGAAAGCCCGCAGTATTACATCAGTGCCTTTCTTATTTCGATGGCGGTCACCATACTATTTTATGCCGGTTATTATTATAAATATTACAAGGAGAAACAGGTTAAGGAGCAAAAAATCATTGCAGGTTCAGCTTCCGCTCGATTCGATGCCTTAAAAAATCAGCTTGACCCCCATTTTTTGTTCAATAGTCTTAATGTGCTTACCAGTTTAATTGATGAAGACCCGCATCAAGCTCAAAATTTTACTACTTCACTATCTAAGGTGTACCGGTATGTTTTGGAGCAAAAGAACAAGGATTTGGTTACAGTGGATGAAGAACTAAAGTTCGCTCGAACCTATGTGCGCTTGCTTAAAATGCGATTTGAGGACAGTATAATATTTGAAATCCCTGAAAACAGCACACAGCCTGAAGCTAAAATAGTACCGCTCTCGCTTCAATTGCTGCTTGAAAATGCGGTAAAGCACAATGTGGTAACATCGTCCAGACCCTTACATATTAAAGTATATGAAGAAGGGGGCAACTTGGTAGTGAGCAACAACCTTCAAGAAAAACAAGTGGTAAAAAAGAGTAGTGGGGTGGGTTTGCAGAATATTAAGCAACGCTATCAAATTTTAACGGACCGTGAAGTGGTCATCAACAAAACAACTACTGATTTCAGTGTTACTTTGCCTATGCTTACCCAGCAATACTCCGTTGTGGAAACCCAGGAAACCCATATTGAGGAAAAAAGATATGTAAAGGCCAAAGAAAGGGTAAAAAGCATTAAGGATTTTTATGGCAATTTAATGGCATACTGCATTGTCATCCCATTTTTATGGTGGCTCAACTTTAGGACCACTGATTTTCTATGGGCCTTTTTTCCAACATTGGGTTGGGGATTTGGACTGATGGCACATGGAATGGAAGCCTTTGGCTATAATCCATTGTGGGGAAAACGTTGGGAAGAACGCAAAATCCGTGAGCTTATGGAAAAGGATGATTTTTGATTATTTATACATCTGACATCAATAATCAGGTGTGATTAATTTCCACTTTCCACTTTCCACTTTCCGCTTTCCACTTTCCGCTTTCCACTTTTCACTTTTCACTCTTCACCCCTCACCCTTCACCCTTCACCCTCAATCCAACAACTCATCCATCAAAATCAACAATTCACGAATCTACTTTTCCTTCCTTGCGAGCATATTTAGACATTTGGATTATAATTAAAATCTAAAACGAACAGTCATGGATAATTCAATCAACAATCGTTACGCAAAAGCAAAGAAAAGGGTAGAGTGCATCAAATCCTTTTATATGAATCTCACTGCATACGTGCTCGTAATTTCACTATTGGCTTACCTTAATTACCGGACCACAAGCTTTGCATGGGTAGTGTTTCCTGCTTTGGGGTGGGGAATGGGACTGATAGGACATTGGATGTCTGCTTTTGGAAACAATCCATTTTTTGGAAAGGAATGGGAGGAACGCAAAATCGAGGAATTAATGAACAATAAAGAATTTTAATAATGAGTATTTTTAACTACCCCACGCAACCAATACCGAGCAACATGGAAAATTTGGATAAAGAAAGCAAGTATCTCAGGGCAAAGGAAAGAGTTGATGAGCTTAAAAAATTCTACGGCAATTTAACTTCCTACGTCTTGGTGATTTCAGTATTGGCCTTCATCAATTATTACACGAACCAATTTGAATATATGTGGTTTTTATGGGCCGCGTTTGGCTGGGGCATCGGGTTGTTTTTTCACGCGTTGCGCACCTTCGACCTTAACCCGTTTTTTGGAAAACAATGGGAAAAGCGTAAAATCAAGGAGTTTATGGATGAGGATGGGAACAACAATAAATGGAAATAATCATGGAAGAGTCAAAAAGCACCAAATATCAGAGAGCCAAAAAGCGTGTAGAAGAAATCAAAGGGTTTTACATACACGCGGCCGTTTATACCGTAATTAATGCCTTTATTTTGCTCAACATTTATCTGCAAACCGATTATTTTTGGAAATGGCCCCACTTTATCACCTTATTTGCTTGGGGAATAGGTTTGTTTTTTCATGGGTCCAAAGTATTCGGTTTCAATCCGTTTTTAAGCAAGGATTGGGAGGAAAAGCAAATCCAAAAGTTTATGGAGGAGGATAAAGAAGAAATGAAAAAGTATAAATAACATGAGCTCTCAAAACACTAACCTAGAAGCTGCCAAAAAGCGCGTTAAAGAACTCAAGGGATATTATAGACACATTTTGATATTTGTACTAGTGAATGGCCTTTTATTGCTTTTAAAGAGCGGAATACTATTCAAAGTGATGCCAGAGTGGTTTCCAACCGAATCGTACTATTATGATTGGATCAATGGGAATATTTTAATTTGGGTCATGATTCTTGTGCTTCACACCTTGCTTTTATTTCGACATAAATTTCCATTTTTGAAGAAATGGGAGGAGCGACAAATTCAAAAATATATGCAAGAGGATGAAGAAAAATGGAACTGATAATCAATCTAAGCAATTAACTTAAAATCTATGAACGTACTCATCATTGAAGATGAAAAACCGGCCGCCAGAAGGTTGGGAAGATTGTTGTCCGAACAAGAAATTGAAGTGTCAAAAATGTTGCATTCGGTAGAGGAGTCTATCGAGTGGTTTCGGAATAATCCTCACCCTGATCTTATCTTTTTGGACATCCAATTATCGGATGGACTTTCGTTCGAAATTTTTGATGCCGTTGAGGTAAAAAGTGCCATCATTTTTACTACGGCTTACGACGAATATGCCCTCCAGGCATTTAAGTTAAACAGCATCGATTATTTGTTAAAACCAATCGATGAGGAAGAGCTGGAAAGTGCAGTAAAGAAGTATCAAAATTTTAAGCCTGAAAATCGAAAAATACCTGTTGATTTTAACGACATAAAAAACCTCTTGGTAAACCCTTTGGAGCGGGAGTATAAAAAACGATTCACGGCCAAAGTAGGGCAGCACATTAAAATTATAAACGCGGACGAGGTAGAATGTTTTTATAGTGAGAACAAAGGGACCTATGCAGCAACTTCGGATGGAAGAAATTATTTGTTGGAAACTACATTGGAACAGTTGGAAGAGGAACTTTCTCCACAAACATTTTTTAGGGTGAGTCGCAAGTTTTATGTGAACATCAATCATATAGCGGACATCATTTCATACACCAATTCAAGGCTTCAAATCAAATTGGGGCACTTTAAGGAGCATGATGTAATTGTAAGTAGGGAGCGCGTTAAAGACTTTAAGTTGTGGTTGGAATAAATGTATTTAATATTCTGAATATCAATAATTAAATTATATAATAAAAGCTATTATAAATTTTATTTATAGTGGCTTTTTTAGGTGAAAATGCTACTTTTCATCAATCCGATTGTCGTCAAAAGCCGAAGGAAGCAATTTGGGAATCAGTTTGATAAAAATAGGCAATAACACGGCGCCGCCTGGCAACATAAAAATAGCTAAAGAAGGAATGCTTTTAAAAATATCAAGCAATTGGTTCTGTACTTTTTTACGTTCTTCAACACTCAAATCCTTAACAGTCGATTTGGATAAAAGCGCTACCAATTCCCTACTTTCTGCCAGTTCTTTTTTAAGTCTTTTACTATTTCTGAGGATGAGTTTGCTCACATTTTTGGACATTCCATCGTAGAATTGGACCGCCAAATTTTTGTTGTTCAAGTAGGCAATTTTCTCCTTGTTTTCCTCGAAGAAATCCTTCACAAAATCCAGCTCAAATTCTACCTCTTTTTTGGTCTTTCCAAGACTGTTTCCAAGACTAAAAATATAGTCCATTTCGGAGTAGTCCAAAGCCTTGTCCTCCCATAAAGTCAAACAGGCCATATCCAAAAAATATTGGCGTTCAAATGCGGTGAAATTTTCGTTTAAAAGCTCCGTGTAATTTCCATCCAAATTGGTCAAATCAACATCAACATAAGTTAAGGAAGAAGCCAAAAGTTGAATGAGTTTTGCATCCGTTTCGTGGGTCTCTTTTGCATTGAGTGCATGGTATACAATATTGATCGTAACATACTCCAAAAGTTGGGCATGCGACATCATGTTTTTGTTGTCCCTCAAGTAGATCATAAAGATGAGAACGTCCACATAAAGGAGTGAATTTGTCAGACTATTTCCAAAGGCCCTACTAAAAGTATTGTCACTTAAATAGATCCTGGAGTCTATCAACTTTTCAAGTTGGGATTCAGTTTTGGACCCACTTAAAATTTTGCTCAAAAACGTAATTCTACTCACCTCCAAAGATTGATAATAGGCAAAAACAGTATTTACAAATGCTTTGAAATCGGTTTTACCTGTCTCAAAAGTATAGGTGTAATAGAGTGCGGTAAGCAGGTTGATTTTAGCAATTTCATCTTCACTTAAGGTAATGTCAACCTCCAAAAATGACGGAATGTTCAAATGTACCCCATAGATAAAACCACTCTTTTTAAGTTGCTTGTACAAGCTATTAAAGTCCTCAAATTTTGAAGACTCCTGCATAGCGAGATGACCAAATTTATTGATCCAACCAGAGGCGGAAGGGTTCATTCATCAAATTTAATATGCCAAAGTAAAACAAATTATACGACTTATTCCGAATGATAACCGACTTCCTACTTCAAAGAATTGTTAAGATAATTTTAACATATTAAAACCAAACCCACCTTGAAAAGGTTCCGTAGGTAGAGGTGAAGCAAACTTTAAAAACAAATAAGATGAAAAAAACAAGAAACTATTTATTAGTGGTATGTAGTTTGGCAATTGGAGCTTTGGTTTTTGTGTCCGCAGACCATATTGATGCACCTTCTTCGGCTGGAACTACTGCCGATATTGCCGATTTCTATGCATTTGAACCTACAGAAGGTTCGGACAATACCGTATTTGTGGTAGATCTACAATCCAGTGTATTGCCCGATTTGGCCTATGGAACTTTTGATGAGGATGTGCTTACCGAAATAAATATTGATTTGGACGGGGATTTGGTCGAAGACCAAGTGATTCAAGCCATTGCCAAAAATGGTAGAATGTACTTTTTTGGCCCTGTGGCCCCAGCCCAAGCAGGTTTGAGCAGTCAAGTGTACACCGAAGCAGCCTTGGGCGATGTTGAAATTTCTGGCGGTACAGCCATTGTAGAGACGACTTCTTCTGGAGTTTCCTTATTTGCGGGACCACGTCAAGACCCTTTCTTTTTCGATTTTTTCCAATTCAATGCGGTGATTTCACCAGAGTTGGATTCAGCACCAGGCGGATTTTTACCACCTGAGGAGGCAGCGGATACCTTCGATGGCGCCAATACCATGTCCATTGTAGTAGAAATTCCGAACAGTATGTTGGGAACACCGACGGCGACCAATGCTTTGGGCCTTTCGGTTTATAAGACTTGGGTGACCACAAATAGAAAACAATAAGAATTTAAAAAAACGATACAATGAAACTTAGACAATCAATATACTTTACCGCTTTGATTATAGCTTTTGCAATGACAACAAGCTGCAGCGACGACGATAACGGAACCATCTCCTATATGGATGAGGATATGATGGGCGATGATATGATGGATGATGACATGACCGTAGACTTTAGTGGAAACTATATGCAGGTAGATCATTTGGGTAGACCGGGAATCAATACCACTTTAAGTGTGGATATGGAAGGTGAGGCCAGTATAAAAGATGCTCACAATACCACTATTCCTTCTGAAATGGCAGCGACTTTTCAAGCTGGGTTTCAGTCAAGGTTGGAGCAATATCATGATGTATATGCCCTAAAATTGGGCTTGGATCCAGCAGATGTGGATTACGAAAACAATATTTTGGGATTGGATGCCGCCACCTTGACTACGGTTTTGGCAGCTGATGTCTTGGAGGTAGCCCCAGATTTGCCTACAACGTATTTTAATCCAGGAACCGATTTTGACAATGACGGCCGAATTTTGGTGCCGGATGGTGATGAAGTGGCCCTTACCGGAAGACATCCCAACGATGACATTATAGATGTTTCCTTGATACTATTCTTTGGTGGAATGGAGGGTACCCGATTTAGTGGTCAAGATTTAGATGATGACGGTATGGCCGATTTGCCAAGGCTTACTTCTGATGGCGTTGCACTTACAGCCAATATTTCTACAACGTTCCCTTACTTGGGAGCACCCGAGTAATTGCTATGAAAGGGAAGGGGGAAGGAGGCTTTCCTTCCCCTTTTTTATCTAAAAACAACAATACTATGAAAACAACAAGAACATATATACTCACTTTTTGTTTCACACTACTATTGATTTCGTGTGATACGAAAGAATCCACATTTAAAACCGATGCCCAGGATTACGAATCGTATTTAGCTTCGGGTCCGGTAAAAACAACTTCCAAATATTTTCAACTTTGGAACGGAAAAATACAGCCCGATAGCCTTCAATTGCTCAGTTTGGGCAATGTAGCCAGCGAGTACAATCGGTTTTTTAAAGCAACGGGCGATGTCAAATATTTGAAAAAAGCAGAACAATGCCTCACCAAAGCCGTTGAGATTGCATCGGTTGGTAGGTCTGGCTATTTAAGGGCTTTGGCAAGAAACTATATTTCACAGCATCGGTTTAAGGAAGCTTTGGTCTTGGCCAAAGAAGCTAGGGAGTTGGGAAGTGGACTCAACGAGACCCAAAGTTTACTTTTTGATCTGCATATGGAATTGGGGAACTATACCTTGGCCAATCAGTATTTGGATAGCATTAAAAACCTATCTGATTTTGGATACCTCATTCGTGTGGCCAAATGGAACGATCATAAAGGGGATTTGGATGCGGCCATCCAATTTATGGAGAAGGCTAAACAAAAGGCAGAATCATCCAACAATCAAAGTTTATTGCAATGGTCGTATACCAATTTGGCTGATTTTTATGGTCATGCTGGGCGTATTTCAGATTCCTATCAAATGTACCTTCAAGCTTTAAAAATTGACCCTCAAAATGCCTATGCCAAAAAAGGAATTGCATGGATAGTGTATTCCCATGAAAGAAATGGTGCGGAGTCACTCCGTATTCTAGATGCCATCATGCAAAAATACAAGGCACCCGAATATTACCTCTTAAAAGCGGAAATAGCTTCTTATTTGAATGAAAACACCACACAACTTGAGGCATTGGATACTTATTTCAAGAAAATTAATAACAATAAGAACTATGGTGCCATGTACAATGTGTACAACGTGGATTTTTATTTGAGTGCCGATGTAAAAAATAGAGCCTATCAATTGGCAAGAGAAGAGGTGAAAAATAGGCCAACACCCGAATCGTATAGTCTTTTGGCGTTCAGTCTATTGCATTTGGGACAACAGCAAAAGGCTTTGGAACTTATTGAAACTCATGTAATGGGAGTCACCTTTGAACCTGCTGTACTTCAAATAGCCGCAGAAGTTTATAAGGCCAACGGCAATTCTGAAAAAGTAGGCGAATTAAAAAAAGAATTATTGGCAGCTACCTACGAACTAGGTCCAGTTAAGGAAGCGGCCATCGCGGCACTTTAGTGCTGTAATAAAGAAACACATGTGTCGAGGTTCATGTGACCTCTGGTCGGTTGTTGTTTTAGGTGCGCCATGGTGTTGAACCATGGCGTTTTTTTTGTTTTACGGATTTTCAATTTCTGGTTTTTCATCTTTCAGGATTTCGATGCCTTTTTGAATTACCAAGTTGGTGGGAATGGTTATCCGCCTGCCATCATCAGTTCGCATAAACAAATAAAATCCGCTGATGTCCTCTACCTTTCCGCTCCAATCAAAATCTTTGTCCATCACACGGATTCTATCCCCCAATCGCAACGGATGATTGAAAAATAGAATAACACTGGCCGTTAAATTGGATAAAAGTGACCATTGGGCCACAAAACCTATTCCTAAAACAGCAAGAACTGAGGATAGAAACAAAGAAAAATCCTTGAGGTTTACACCCCAAATCAAGCTTATGCCCACAAAGGCCAAAATGTAATACAGCAGGTTGCTCAGATAAAAAATAATCTTCCTACTGTTCATATCTATTGCACTCGTCTTGCCGAATTTTCGAATAGCTCGTTTGCTCAAAGAACTCAGTGTAAATATCACAGCAAGCATAATTACGGTAAGTAATAGTTCAGTTTTAAAAGACATTGGGTCTATCATGGGATTCTTCTTGTAAATTTGGATTAACTTATAGTTCTAAACTACGAATAAACCCTCTCATATATTTAACTATGAATACAGATTTTGAAGAAAATTCATGGGCAATAAATTATTCGCCCGACAACTATTATAATAGAAAGTTTTCCCTTCAAGAGGACCTTATTCTATCCAAGGGTGATAAATCGGTTACTTGGGTAAATACCTACGGACTGGACTATATGGATGAATTCCGTCAAATGGTGAATGGCAATGAGTTGGATGATTTCTTGCTACGCCTATTGCTCAATCAAAAATTGGGCAATAAGGTAATTCATTTGGAGGAACAGTTGTTTGTCGCCGCCCGAATTTTAAAAACCGAGCATGATAGCTTGGAATCGGAACAAATGTATTTTGTAGTGGCCAAGGATTTTATTTGGTGCATTCAGGAAAAAAGAGGGGACCATTTTGATTGGATTCGTGAACGCATTTTTGAGGACAAGGGCATCATTAGAAAAAAACGCGCAGATTACTTGCTCTTCTTTATTCTTGAAACCTTGATCAATAATTACAAGGATAAATACGAGGACAGTATTGTCATGGAAAACGCCTTGGATGCCATAGTAAAAAAGGAGCCTACTCCTGAATTTATGTTTGAGGTGGAGCAAAAGAAAGCCATTTTACAGGATTTCAAGAAGGCCTCCCAGGGATTGCGTGATATTGTGATTAAATTGGAAAGGGTGCAGTTAAAAGGGTTTCATAACGCCTACTTTAGCGAATTGCGAGAACAAATCAATGGGCTGATTACCGATATAGATTCGGATATTATGGAATTGGAAAGCCAAATTAATTTGTTTTTTAGTGTGCAGGGCCATCGTTTGAACGAGGTGATGAAAACCCTGACCATTTTTTCTGTGGTGTTTATCCCCCTTACCTTTTTAGCTGGGATTTATGGCATGAATTTCGAAAACATGCCTGAACTCAAAATGCATTATGGTTACTTTATTCTTCTTGGGGTGATGTTTGTGGTCACGGTTATTTCCTTCATCATTTTCAAACGTAAAAAGTGGTTTTAGATCATAATTAAGAACCAACCGCACCCAAAGTGTACAATTGCTCCAAGGTAGGACTTTCACTACCGCCCTCAGGCTCCAAAGTAATACCAAATGCCTCCGATTCGTTGGCGTTGTTTAAAGTAAATAGTTTGGAGTCTACCGAAGCAAAATCTGATAGAAGTCCAAGGCTGGTCGGAGTCAATGGGTTTAATTTTAAGGACCAAACTTGATAGGTGAACCCATCCGGTGGTTCTGGCAGGCCTTGGGCATCTATAATCACTTTTTTTTCTTCTTTGTTCCAATATGCTTTGGCATAAGAAGTGGGGGATACGGCCTGTCCGCCAAGCGCAATTACATTTACGTTTTTGTCCCGGATTTCTTGAAGCAGGTTTTCTTTGATTGTTATTTCCTCTCGAGTGTTGGATAAAACATCCTCCAAGCTTTCTTTTTCTTGATTGGACATTTCAATTTCGGATTTTAACTTGGAGTTTTCGGTATACATCCAGAACAATCCAATAGCCAATAAAATAGATGCCGCCCATCCCAAATAGGTAGTCCATGAAGAAGTGCTTTTTCTTTTTGTGGCTTCTGGTGTGAATGGGATTACGTCTTCAATTTCGGCCAATATGTTGGCAAAACCATTTTTGGGGATTTTTGGGGAGGTAGTCTTTGTGAGTTCCAACACAGCCTTTTCTATGGCCTCAATCTCCTGTTGTATTTCAGGATGTTGTAGGGCATAATGTTGAACCTCTAGATTTTCCTCAGGAGAAAGTGCTCCAGCAACGTAGAGTTCCAATATTCCAGACGCTATGTATTCTTTCACATCCATGCTCATGCCATATTTTTTCTAATGTTCGAAATACAGCTTCTTATTCTTGTTTTAATTGTGCCAACCGGTGAATTCAATTCTTTGGCTGCTTCTTTTTGGGTGTATCCTTTAAAATAAAGGAGGTCGATTAATATTAAACACTTTTCCTTTAACCCCTTTAAAAGCGATTGCAGACCAATAGTGTCTATTTTCCCGTTAAAATCTTCGCTATTTTCATAAATACCTACGAGAGAATCTACCGAGAGGTTCTTTTTTTGATTTTTATGAGCTTTGGACCGCACTTCATCAATTGCGGCATTACGGGCAATATTTAAAATCCAAGTAAAAAATCGACCTTTGGAGGCATCATATTGGTCGGATTTGTCCCATATTTTCACAAATACATCCTGACATAGTTCTTGGGAGCGTTCAGCATCTTTCACTATAACATTGATTACCCCACATATATTTTCTGCATACATATTGTACAAGGCCTCAAAGGCGACCTTATCCTTTTGCTGAAATTTTTTAATGAGGTTGTCCAATTGCATAAGCTATCGGCTTAAAGATATAAAAGTTGAACTAGAAAGTTTAACCAATATTAATGCCTTTTAAAACCAAGGCTTTCCATTCGGGGTTTCGTTTAATGTACATGGCCACAAAAGGACAAAGAGGAACAAGGGTTAAATCCTGTTCTTTGATGTGTTCCAAGGTCTGTTTGATCAAACTGGAACCGATTCCTTTTCCTTCATAAGCTGTTGGAACTTCGGTGTGGGTGAGATAAATTTTTTCTTGTGCAAGGATGTATTCAATTTTCGCAATGCCATCTTTCAATTTAAATTGGAATTGTTTTCCTTCGGCATTGTTAATGAGCTCATAGGTATGTTCCATCCCTTATTATTTATCTGCTGCGTAGCTAAGTGCGCCAGAAGGACATTGGGCGATTTGTTTTTTTAACTCTTCTGTTGAAGCGTTCTCTGCTTTTATCCAAGGTCTTTCTTTTGGGTTGTATACTTGAGGCAACATTTTTACACAAATTCCTGCATGCTGACACAGTTCAGGTTTCCAAATCACTTTGATTTCCCCATTTGAATAGGATTTTGTTGTCCCCATATTATTTTAGTTTGCTAGGTATAAGATAAAAAAAAAAGAGCTGCCTTATGGCAGCTCTTATACACGTTTTTTATTGGATTATACCGGTGCAGGCAATTCTAGCACCTGCGGCACCCGAGGGTTGTGATGTAAAATCATCCGTTCCTTGATGCACAATCACGGCTTTTCCTAAAATATTTTTTTTCTCATCGTCACAGCCAATGCACCATTCATCTGTGGAAAAATCTACAGTGGCATTTCCATCAGAGTCAGCTGTAAAGTTTCCAATGTCGCCTTTATGGTACCCTTCTTCAGCACCCCATTTCCCATGTGGTTCAAAGGTTGGGTTCCAGTGGCCACCGGTTGATTTACCATCATCTGAAGAGCAATCCGCTTTTTCATGAAGGTGAATGGCGTGCTCCCCTTCATCAAGCCCCATAAAGGTCGCCCTCATGATAACTTCTCCATCTTCTTCGGTAAATACGACTTCACCGCTCACGTTGCTGTCGCTTTTGGGTTCCATGGTAAATGTGATTACTTGAGGCTCCATGGTTGCAACAACTTCTTCCACAGTTTCCACGACTTCTTCAGAGGTTTCTTCAGCTTCTTTTTTTGCTTCTTTACAACTAAAGGCTGTTATAAGAAGTATTGCTAATGTTGATATTTGTACTTTTTTCATCAAAATGAATATTTTAAAGATTAGCCCAAAAGGTAGGCATTATTAACGCCAGAGTCAACCCTTTTGTGTGCTCTATTGATTGTTTTTTTTGTTCTTAAACAATCTTCTTAGGTCTGGATTATAGAAAACCGCGAACTGTAATCGATCATAAACCGCATTGGAGAACTGGTTTCTTAAATACCCGATTTGAATACTGCTATTTTCGGTAATGTTTACCCCAACGGCACCATACAGCCTGTTTTGGCCAAATAAATCATCCTGGAGGTTAATGAACAATTCATCATAAAAATTCAGGAAAAAAGTATCTGTAAGCGGTAGGGTCATTTGAATGCGATAACGTGCTCTATGCTGGGTGTCTTTAACGCCGTCGAAATCCAAAAATCGCTGTTCCAATCGGTATCGGTGCTCAAATAGAAGTTCCCAGACCTTATTCTTGAGAATAAACTGTTCAAAAATTCGATGTTCTTTGGAGTTGACCTCATTCTCAAACTCGAAAAAAGTATTGTCGGTATCAATATAACCATAACCGGCCGTGGCTATGGCGTTGGGATTAATATGATAGTTGAGCCCCGTACGTAACAACATTTGGTTAAAATTGCTTGTGGCCTCATAAAATCGGAACTGGGCTTCCGTATGGATGCTGAATCGCTCGGAAACCTTATTGGTTCCAAAATACATATACCAAGCACCCATTTCATCCTCACCGGGTTGTTGGGCATTGGCCATCAAAAGGCCAAAAAAGAAAAATAAGGTTGCTATTTTTTTAATCATTTATTCTTGTTTTGGGGACACTCTATTTAATAGAATATTTATGTTAGTTGATGTTAAAGCTTTCGGTCTCTTTAAAAGGAGATAGGTCCAATGATTCAATAGAAGTTCTGTACGATTTCCATTTATCATTAAAAAACGCATTCGTTTTGTTCAATGCAGCCTTTAGTTCCTCTTCAGCAAACTCAATCATTCTGGTTTCGGTCGTGGTAATTCCTGATTTTCTAGTGCCAACATAATAAGAGGCATCTCCCAATCTTGTCATCACATTGGGTTCGGGGTCGTCTGTGATACCCTGACGCTTGTCTTCTTTACCTAAATACAACGCTATCACAGAATCTATTTCTTTTACGATGTCTTCAGATGCTTTGATTTGGTCTTTAAACTTGTCTTTGTCCATTTCCTTCAGTTCTTTTTTGAACTTGTCGGCCAAATTCTTGCTTTCCACCAATTGTTTAACTGCATCTGCAACAGTTTGGGTGTAACCTTCCAGTTTTTTGCTGGTTTCGTATACCTCGTTGATGGAAGTCAAATCCACATCCAATCTCGGATCGGTTTTAACCGTTACCGTTGTTGAATCAGAAGCTTCTCCGTAATTGACCTTTACTTTGTAAGTGCCTGGTTTAACGGCAACCCCACCACGCTCTCTTGAGTTTTTTCTGATGGTTCTAGAAGGTCTATCTGGGCCTTTCTCATCCAAGTTCCAATACATTCGGTGGAATCCAGCTTTTTTCGGGGTCTTGAATTTTAAAGTCCTGATGAGTCTAGTACCATCATAAATTTCAAAGAAGATGGAATCCTTGGTTTTTGCCTTGGATTTTTCTTGCTCATCTTTAGCTTCTTCTTTGTCCTCTTTCTCCTTTTTATCCACTTCTTTTAAGTAGTAGGTGATCATTGCTCCAGATTTCCTGTTTTCACCACTGTAAATGGCATCGCCTCCAAATCTACCTCCCGTGGGTTGTTGGTAGGCTGCTAAATATGCATCTGGACTTTCGAACAAACTGACTTCTTTTTGCAATAGGGAAGCATTGCTTGCTACTTTTCTCAATGGTCGGATATCATCCAATATCCATGCTGCCCTTCCAAAAGTTCCTATTACCAAATCGTGTTCCCTAGGATGAATGGCCAAGTCCTTAGTGGAAACAGTTGGGAAATCCTTGTTCCATTTTTCCCAACTCTTACCGGCATCTAATGAAATGTATAAACCATCATCCGTGCCCAAGAACATAAGATTGGGATTTTCGGGGTCTTCTATAATGGATAGTG
Source organism: Flagellimonas cixiensis (assembly GCF_042134615.1). Taxonomy (GTDB): domain Bacteria; phylum Bacteroidota; class Bacteroidia; order Flavobacteriales; family Flavobacteriaceae; genus Flagellimonas; species Flagellimonas cixiensis. The sequence goes on along the minus strand of NZ_CP169639.1, from coordinate 149,580 downwards.
CATAACTGGCCACGTCATCTTCATCTACAATTCGAGTCCAAGTTTTACCATAATCGGTGGTTCGGTACGCATATGGGGCATAGTTGAACCTTCTATAATCGTTGGCGACCAAAAGGGCCTCGCCTTTGTTGTTTTGTGATGCCTTAATCTGTGGAATCCAACTTCCAGCAGGCAGTCCTTTAATGTTTTTGGTGACCTCTACCCAAGTGTCGCCACCATTCAGCGTGTAATGCACTCGGCCATCATCGGTGCCCACCCAAAGCATATTTTCTTCAACAGGCGAAGGTTCAATGACAATAATGGTGCAGTGGTTTTCGGCACCTGTGGCGTCCATGGTTAACCCACCGCTTTCACTTTGTTTTTGTTTTTCCTTGTCGTTGGTGGTCAAGTCTGGAGAAATCACTTGCCAGGTCAATCCCTTATCCGTGGATTTGTGCACAAACTGACTGCCAAAATAAACGGTGCTATTGTCAAAAGGATCTTGACCAATAGCTGCGTTCCAGTTGAACCTTAGTTTGGTTTCTGCATCGGGTGGGGTAGGGCGTACAATGTATCCGTCACCGGTTTTCCAATCGTAGCGACTCACATATCCCTGTTGACTCATGGCGTAGCCATATTGGCTGTCGTCCCTGTCCGGTACTACATCGAACCCATCGCCAAAGGCGATTTCTTGCCAATAACTGTTGCGAATACCTTGGGCCTTCCAAACGTAGGCAGGTCCTCTCCAGGAACCATTATCCTGCATTCCACCATACACATTATAGGGATATTCATTATCCGTGCTGATGTGATAGAATTGTGCTGCGGGTAAATTCCCGATGAATCTCCAAGTTTTACCACCGTTTTTAGTGATGTTAAGTCCGCCGTCGTTTCCATCCATCATAAATTGTCCGTTTTCAGGATGAATCCACCACGCATGGTGATCTGGGTGCACCCCATTGTCCACTCCATAGGCAGGCATCAATTGGGTGAAGTTTTTACCACCGTCTTCGGAAACATTGATGTAGGTGAAAACAGAATACACCCTATTTTCATTTTGTGGATCTACATAAATTTCTGAATAGTAAAAGGGACGGTTTCCAATATCGCTTTTATCATTTATTTTCTCCCATTTAAAGCCGCCATCGGTAGATTTGTACAGGGCATTCTTTTTCGCTTCCACCAAGGCATAAATAATATTGGGCTTGTTACGGGCTATGGCCACACCAATTCTTCCCAAATCACCTTTAGGAAGGCCATCTTCTGCAGTAACTTTTTTCCAGGTTTTACCCCCATCGTGGGTAATATGCAGTCCACTGCCTTCGCCACCAGAATTAAAGAACCACGGTTCTCTTTTGTGTTCCCACATGGCAGCAATCAATTTGTTTGGATTTTTTGGATCCATCACCAAATCAGCTACTCCTGTTTTGTTGTTTACGAACAAAACCTTTTCCCAGGTTTCACCACCATCGGTAGTTTTAAAAACACCGCGCTCAGGGTGTTCACCCCATGGTGAGCCAATGGCGCCCACATAAACTACTTCTGGGTTGGTTGGGTCGATAATAACCCTGTGGATATGTCTTGTTTTTTCCAATCCCATGGATTTCCAAGTTTTTCCTCCATCCAAGGATTTGTAGATACCATATCCACCATTTAAGCTATTTCTTGGGTTTCCTTCTCCTGTTCCTACCCATATTACAGATGGATTGGACTGTTGAATGGCCACTGCGCCAATGGAAGCGGTTACCTCATTATCGAAAACGGGCTCCCATTTAATTCCTCCAGAAGTGGATTTCCACAAACCGCCTGAAGCTGTGCCAACGAACATGACATCGGGATTGGAATGCACCACGTCAATCGAGGTCACGCGTCCGCTCATGCCGGCAGGGCCAATGTTTCTGGGTTTTATATCTTGTAATAGGTCTACGTTAAATTCTTGTGCTGAGATACTTGCTGTAATAAGCAGTACCAGAAAGAATAATGATTTTTTCATTCGTTGCGTTTATTGTTTTAGAGTTGAGTTTAGTTATGTCCAATATGGCAGCCGCAACCAGGCATGGTAAAGCTTTGTGCATCCTCGTGCCATGGAAATGCTGCATTGTATTTGTTGTTTTCCCACCAGAACTGGGAACGTTCGGTTTCGGTATTGCCAATTTCATTCATGGTTTCAGTATCAAAAAGGCGTCCATTAACCATGGTGTATTTTACGGTTTCGGTATTACGAATATCTTCCAAAGGGTTTTTATCAAGTACGATTAAATCGGCTAATTTGCCAACTTTTAAAGAACCAATATCGTTTCCTGCCCCAATATATTTGGCTCCATTGATGGTGGCCGCTTGTAGTGCCTGAATATTGGTCATCCCACCTTGATGCAATAGCCAAAGTTCCCAATGTGCACCTAGTCCTTGCAATTGTCCATGGGCACCTAGGTTCACTTTTACCCCTTTATTGGCTAGTTCCGTGGTGGTTTCGGAAACCAAGATATGTCCATTTTTATATTCTTCGTCTGGAATCATGGTTCTGTATCTGGACCTGGAATCGATCAATGCCCTTGGTGTAAATTGCAATAATTTTTCATTTTCCCAGACCTTGTCTTTTTGATAGAAATAGAATTCCCCGTTCACACCACCGTAATTCACGATGAGGGTAGGAGTGTAGCCTGAACTACTTGTTTTCCAAAGTTCCAATACATCCTTGTAGACTGGGGCTACTGGAATGTTATGTTCAACTCCTGTGTGGCCATCCATGATCATGGACATATTGGTATAAAAAGTGGAACCACCTTCAGGCACTACATTGATGTTCAATTCTCGAGCCGCCTGGATGATCTGTTGTCTTTGCTCCCTACGCGGTTGGTTGTAACTTTTTACTGATTTTGCACCAAAGGCCTTGGTTCTTCGAATGGCGGAACGTGCATCGTCCAAATTATTAATGACAGCTTTAAAATCTCCATCTGCCCCATAAAGAATAATACCGGTAGAAAACAATCGAGGCCCTACCATATCCCCATTTTTGATGAGTTCGGACATGGCAAAAACAGTTTCGGTATTTGCTGATGGATCATGCGATGTGGTTACTCCAAAAGCAAGGTTGGCATAAAGCGGCCAATGTTTTTGAGGTGTTAGTCCATACCTAAAAGCACCAACATGTGCATGGGCATCGACAATACCGGGCATAATGGTCTTTCCAGAGACATCATAAACTTTGGTATTGGATGGTATGTTGATGTCATCAGATTTTCCGAGCTGTTCTATTTTATTTTCGTTGATAACAATGGTTCCGTTTTCTATTACCTCGTCGCCTTCCATGGTAATGATGCGGGCATTGGTGAATGCAATACGGCCTGTTGGTTTATCCGTTTTTGATGTCAACCCGACTTTGATGCCAGTACTGTCCATTTTGGCCACTTTTTCTGGGGAACCAGGAAGAAAAGTAAACCTATCTTTAATATCGTTAGTGAAATATTCTTCTCCCAATGTCCAGAAGATCTTTTTGGAATCTTTGGACCAATGCAAGTTGATTCCTGCATCTTTTGATATTTGTGAAACTGGAACGGCCTTGGTGTTGTTGTCCAAGTCAATTTCTTTACCATTCATCACCAAAGGCGCTATATAAGCTTTGTGCAAAATGGTAAATGCAATCCAATTGTTATCTGGACTGGGCACCAATCTATTGGCATATTTGGATTTTACATGTGTGCGCTCATCTTTCCCGTTAAGGTTAACGGATTTAAGTGTTTTGGTCAGGTTGCCAAAATATGTCCCTCCAGTTTGGTAAAAAATTCGCTTACCGTCCTTGGTGAAAATGGGGTATTCCCCTGTATCTTTCACCCATTTTACATTTGAACCATCTGAATTCATGGTATAAATGCCCGACTTTTTAGCGAAGCTTAGACCTTGGTCGTTATTGCCCGACTCTTTTTGATAGGTAATCAATTTTCCATCTGGACTGAAACTTGGAGTTCGGTAAATTCCTTTCTCTGTGGTAAGTTTGGTGACTTCGCCACCAGAGGCAGAAACTAGGTATATAGCTCCCATTTTTTCATCATTCCAAGTAACAAAAGCTATGAATTTACCATCGGGAGAAAATGCAGGTTCAAACTCAAAATCCGAATTATTGGTCAATCGTTTTGGTTTTCCATTTGGTAATTTTTTGGTCCAAATATGCCCCAGAGCATTAAAAACGAGTGTTTTTTGGTCAGGTGAGGTTACGGCATGCCGTATTACCTTTGCCGTAAATTGATCAGGCGCTACGGGGGACTCGTTGTGCAAGGTTTCAGCAATCTGAATCTTGGCGTCAACAGTAAAAGGAATATTGGTCACTGCTAGGGAATTCACATCGATTTTGTAAATCTTTCCTTTGTTCCAGAACACAATCTCCTGATCATCGGGCATCCAACTAAAGTTGGGATACACGCCAAAAATGGCCCACGCTTCTTGTTGATCTTTGTTTAGGTCATCAAAAATTGGCCATTCTTCACCCGTTTCAAGGTCATGTAAATACATTACGCTTTTGGTACGAACTCTTTTCACGAAGGCCAACATTTTGCCATCATGGGAAATTTGTGGTCTAGCGGCACCTCCCGGCCCGCCAGTTACCGTAATGGTCTCACCCGTTTCAAAATCGTATCGTTTTATGGCGTAAATCTGTTTGTTTGGATCCTTATTGTATTGAAAAAAGCCTCCAGGATATACATCTTCGCTATAATACAGATACTTGCCATCTGGAGAAATACATGGTTCGTTTACATCTTGTTGGTCATTTTTTCTTTTGGTGAGTTGAATCCCTGAACCTCCGGTAATATGATATTGCCAAATTTCACCCGCACCGAGGGAACGACCTGATGTAAAATGTTTTCTGGCCACCAGATAATTTCCATCGGGGATCCAATAGGAATTGTTCAATAACCTGAAACTTTCTTTGGTAATCTGTTTGGCATCCGAACCATCTGTATTCATCACCCAAATGTTATCACCGCCTCCTGCATCACTGGTAAAGGCAATTTTTTTTCCGTCGGGACTGAAATGCGGCTGTACTTCAAAAGGAATTCCCGTTCTAAGTGGTGTGGCCTTACCGCCGTTAATGGGTATGGAATAAATATCCCCCATAAGGTCGAACACTATGGTTTTTCCGTCTGGACTCACATCTAGATTCATCCATGTTCCCTCATCGGTACTGAATTGATGCTCTTTAAAGTTGAAATCTCCTTTGGGATTGGTGACATCCCATTTGGAATCGTCTTTTTTTTCTTCTTGGGAAAACAGGTTAATTGATGCGAGAAGCAACAATAGGAAGACAGGCTTTTTCATTTTTGGTCGTTAATTAGTCGGCTAAAGATACCAAAAACCGCTACCTCATTTCTTAAAAGGATGTTAATGAAATAGGGTGGTAAATGGCAGCTATTCTTTTTTGTAAATAACACCGTCTTTCATCACGAACTTCACATTTTTCATAACGGAGATATTTTTAACGGGATTGCCCTCCACAGCGATAATATCTGCTAAATATCCTTTTTGAATACTTCCCAATTCATCAAAATGAAGTATGCGGGCATTTATCGAAGTTGCCGATTGTAATGCCTTGAGGGGTTCCATGCCGTATTCGACCATCAGCTCCAATTCCCTAAAATTCTCTCCATGGGTAAAAACACCTACGTCGCCTCCAAAAACAATATCCACCCCAGATTCCAATGCCAGTTTAAAAGATGCTTTCTTTTGGGCCACTCGGTCAGGGTCGGGTTGCTTACCTTTTTTCCAACCTTGGTATTGAGAAATGGACTCAACCGCAGCCAGCGTAGGGCAGTAGGCTACATTTTTTTCTTTCATCAACTGGAAAATCTCCAAAGTGCCCTCATGTCCGTGCTCAATGGTTTCAACCCCTCCCAAAATGGCGCGTCGCATCCCTTCCGGAGTGCTGGCATGGGCTACCACATATCGTCCGGCGGTCGTTGCTGCAGCCACCATGGCATTTATTTCTTCCTGTAGAAAAGTGGGTTGTGAAGGCTCGCCTTTGCCCCAACGGTAATCGGCATATATTTTAATGAGATTAGCTCCCTTGCCCATTTGGTTTCGCACTTCCCTAACGGCTTCATCCACTCCTGTCACCGGCACCGCTCCAAGGGGGACAGTTACGCCATCATGAAATCCTTTTGGGCCATAGGCACCAGTTGCAACAATGGCTGGGCCTGCCATCAAGGTGCGCGGTCCTGGAATTATGCCATCGTCAATGGTCTTTTTGAGGTAAACATCTGTATATCCAGCTCCTTCTGACCCCAAGTCACGCATTGAGGTAACCCCTGCCATCAATGAATTTTTGGCATGCACCACACCACGAACGGCCCTTTCTGTTGGTGATTCCTTTAAAACTTGGTCGTTCCAATCGGTTTCGTTGTATGGGTGTAACAATAAATGCGAATGCCCTTCAATAATTCCTGGCATTAAGGTCATGCCCTTTAATTCTTGTTTTGCATAGGCATTGGCTCTTTTTAAACCGTTTAACGGACCTGCATAGGTGATGCGGTTTTGGTCTATGGCAACTACCCAACCTTCATGTGTTTGTACCCCATCAAAAACCCGTTCTGGAACAAGTAGGGTTTGGGATTTTAAACTATTCAAACAAAAAATAAGGATAAAAAAGAGATGGTATTTTGATTGCATAAGGTGGGCTTTAGTGATTAATCCAATACGGCTTTTTTCAAAAGTTCTTGTAACTCACTTTTGGAAAATACTTGGGTTCCTTTGATAACGGTATAAATCTTTTCAGTGTTCTCAATATTTTCCAGCGGATTCGCTTCCAAAATCACCAAATCAGATACTTTTCCTTTGGAAATGTTTCCGTAACCTTCAGTTTGTCCTATGAATTTAGCCCCATTAATCGTAGAGGTTCTTAATGCATTCAAGGGAGAAATCCCATTTTCCACCATTGCTTGCAGTTCTTTGTGCAGTGAAATTCCAGGGTAGGTGTAGGAGTTGAATGCCCCACTATCCGATCCTGCCAATAGTTGAACACCTGCGGAATCAAGCGACTTTGCCAGTTCACCAAAAAAGGCATCCAATTGTTTTCGGTTTTCTCGGGCCTCTTCAGAAGAATTTAAAGCTGATCTTATCCTACCTTGATAGGTTTGTATCAACCCACTGCCCATATATTTAAGGTATTCGTCCTTACTATGATCTACTTCGTCCAAATAACTCAATGTTTCTCCAATGTGAAGCGTGGGTACCACAAAAACATTGTTTGCTTTTAATTTGCTGAAGGTCGCATTTGCTGTACTATCGGAGTAGCCTGACATTAAAGCGGGCATGGCGCCCCAAAATCCCATTTCACCACTGTTCATTTTCTTTGTCACTTCGGTTTCGTTGCTGGCACAACCTTTCAAAATATAATAAAGGTGTTCAATGCCATCCATGCCTGCATTTATGGTTTCATCCAAAGAAACGGTAAAGGGCATGTGTCCAGAAACTGTAAAACCACGTTTTTTGGCTTCCGCAATAGATCGAATGTAGTTTTCACGAGAAATCCTACTGTCATAAATTTTAACGAAATCAACTTGCAAAGCTTCCAAGGAATCTACCGCTTTTACCACATCCTCCACATTTTCTACTTCCAGTGATCCGGCCCAGCTTCCTTTGGGTCCATCAATTTTGGGTCCTGCAGTAAAAATGGTCGGTCCAACCAATGATTCTTCAGCAATTTGGCTTTTCCATTTCATCACCTCATAAGTGAGGTCTCCCCCTGCATCCCGAACGGTGGTAATGCCATTGGCTATGAACAATTTCAAGAAATTCTTGTTGTTTGCAATTAAAGTGTCGCCACCTCGCAAGTGAATGTGATTGTCCCAAAACCCGGGCAAAACATATTTTTCAGTCGCATCAATGGTAGAATCAGCTTTAAAAATAGCTGTATCCACAGCTTCAATTTTCCCCTTGGAAATGTAAATGTTCTTTAATTCAATGGCCCCACTTTCAAGGTCAATTATATTGGCGTTGGTAATGGCTAGATCATACGTGGTCGAGGGGCTCTTTTTACAACTAAGGGTGACTAAGATTAGGGTTAAAAATAGAAGTCTGTTCATCGAGGGTTATTTAAGATGCTTTAAAGATACCTGAATTTTTATTTGGACGCTTTTTGGGTTTCTCCTGTTTTTTGAGGATTTTTAGCAAAAACCAATTCTTTGAAAGCTACCAAATTAAGTTGGGTCTATTTGCTGTTGTTGATTCTTTCAGGCGAGGCCATTTTTATTCTGCCCTTTGTGCTGCCTCGTGTTTTTAGGCCCACTGTGCTCGATGTTTTGGAACTTGACAATGTACAATTAGGACTTTGTTTTTCAGTGTATGGCTTGGTGGCCATGGTTTCCTATGTCATTGGTGGGCCTTTGGCCGATAAATATCCACCTCGAAAATTGATTGCCATTGCCTTATGGATGACCGCTTTGGGTGGTTTTTTGTTTGCGCAATACCCTGATTTTCTGACATTGCAAATATTATATGGTTGGTGGGGCTTCACTACGATTTTTCTGTTTTGGGCACCCATGATCAAAGCAACCCGAATTTGGGGCGGAGCCGATTCCCAAGGAAAGGCGTTTGGTTTTTTGGATGGAGGAAGAGGACTTACTGGAGCACTTTTTAGCTTATTGGGTGTGGTGGTGTTTTCATTCTTTTTGTTTGAATCACCTGAATTGGCAAACCTTCAAGACAGGAAAGTGGCATTCACATATGTTCTTTACTCTTCATCAATCATCATAATTCTGATTGGAATTATGGTTTGGCTTTTTATGAAATCGAGCGATGAATCGGATAAGGATACTTTGAAGCGTATCTCATGGAAAGAGATGAAACAAGTATTGCAATTGCCATCCGTTTGGTTGTTGATGGTGATTATCCTTTGTGGTTATGTAGGTTATAAAATCACTGATATAATTTCGCAATATGCGGAAGAAGTGATGCTGTATAATCAGGTAGATGCAGCCAAGGTGGGTACATTATTGCAATTTCTTAGACCCACAACGGGCATTCTATTTGGTTTAATTGCCGATAGATTAAAAATCACATGGCTACTGGTGGTTAGTTTTTTGTTGACCTTAGTTGGAGGAATATTATTTGCCAGTGGGACCATAGCTCCGTCCACAACTATTTTATTTTTCATGTCCGTTGTGGTCATTGCTGCAGGAGTCTATGCCACAAGAGCCCTATATTTTGGTGTGATGCAAGTTGGAAATATCCCTTTAACCTTGACAGGGACTGCTGTTGGACTAATTTCTTTGATAGGGTATACCCCCGATGTGTTTGCAGGACCAGCCTACGGAATGCTTTTGGATGCACATCCCGGTGAAGAAATTGGGCACCAACATGTATTTTGGATGTTGAGTGCTTTTGCTTTTGTAGGGGGGGTGGCGGCTTTTATTTATCACCGAAAATACGGAAAGTAAAACTTCAATCTTTTTTATTTGCGGCTTGAAAAATAATCATCTAAATGTGTTTTACATGCGTTAAAATGTATTTCACAGGGTTATTTTTTTATTTTGAGACAATAGAGGGCCGATTTCCACAAAATAGTAATTATATTACCACACAATTAACTATTCTGTAAAATTCAGAATTAAAATTTAAGACTTTACAAACAATTACTAATGCACATGAGAAATTACATTTTAGGCGCTTTATGCCTACTATTTGTTCTTGTGGGATGTGAGAAGAAACGTCAAGGGCCTCCTAAGCTTTTGGTCTTTTCGAAGACAATGGCGTTTAAACATGCTTCCATACCTGCAGGAATAGCGGCTCTAGAAAAATTGGGTCAAGAAAATGATTTTGTAGTCGATACCACTACCAATGGCGAGCTGTTTACCGATGAAAATTTGGCACAGTACTCGGCCGTAGTATTTTTAAGTACCACAGGAAATGTACTAAATGCCAACGAAGAGGCGGCGTTTGAGCGCTATATTCAAGCTGGGGGAGGTTATGTTGGAATTCACGCATCAGCCGATACCGAGTACGATTGGGGCTGGTACAACAAATTGGTGGGAGCTCAATTTTTGAGCCACCCAGCAGGAACTCCCGAAGCGGATTTTATCATTCAGGATAAGAACCACCCATCTACCGAGTTTTTTACCGAAACCGTTTGGCACCGTACCGATGAGCTTTACAATTACAAGAACATTTACGATGGTATCAATGTTTTGGTTAGTGTAGATGAATCAACTTACGAAGGCGGGGAGAATGGTGAAAACCATCCAATGGCTTGGTACCATGATTTTGATGGTGGTCGCGCTTTTTACACCGCGGCAGGACATACCGATGAAAGTTATTCCGAAGAATTGTTTTTAAAACATCTTCTTGGAGGAATCAACTATGCAATCGGAAAGAACCTTGAGCTGGATTACGCTAAAGCAAAGTCCCAATTTCCTCCAGAAGCAGATCGATTCAGTAAAGTAGTGTTGTCAACAGGACAATTCTTTGAGCCTACCGAGATGACTGTTTTACCAAACAACGATGTGTTGATTGCACAACGTAGGGGAGAAGTGATGTTGTATTCCGATGAAACCAAAGAAATCAGTCAAGTTGCCTTTTTGGATGTGTACCACAAAACTTTGGAAACTCCAGGTGTCAACGCTGAACAAGGATTGATGGGACTTCAAAAAGACCCAAATTATAGTGAAAACAACTGGATTTACCTGTACTACGCTCCAACAGGAGACAATTGGATAAACAGACTTTCCCGTTTTAAATACAAAGACGGAAATTTTGATATGGCTTCCGAGCAAGTTATCCTTGAATTGGAGAGCCAGCGTGAAATCTGCTGTCATACCGGAGGTTCCATTGCATTTGGACCAGATGGACTCCTTTATTTGTCTACAGGGGATAATTCAACACCGTTTAACGATAGTGAAGCAAAATATGTAAACAATGGTTACGCACCATTGAATGATATTCCAGGCAAAGAGAATTTCGATGCCAGACGTACTTCTGCCAATACCAACGACCTTAGAGGAAAGATACTAAGGATTAAGGTTAACGAAGACGGAAGCTACGACATTCCAGAGGGTAACCTTTTCCCAGTAGGAACTGAAAAAACACGTCCAGAAATCTACACCATGGGGCATCGTAACCCCTACCGTATTTCAGTGGATTTAAAACGCGGATATTTGTATTGGGGAGATGTTGGTCCTGATGCACGGGCCGATAGTTTACAGACACGAGGCCCAAGAGGATATGATGAAATGAACCAAGCCCGTAAACCGGGTAACTTCGGTTGGCCTATGTTCATTGCAGACAACTTTGCGTATTATAAATATGATTACGAAACTGGGGAGTCTGGAAGGGTATTCAATCCAGAAAAACCTATCAACGATTCCAAAAACAATACAGGATTAAGGGAACTGCCACCTGCGCAACCAGCTTATGCTTATTATCATTATGGAGATACCCAAGATTTCCCTCAAACGGGATCAGGAGGTAGAAATGCAATGGCAGGCCCAACATATTGGTCCGATTTGTATCCCGATGGAGGCGGATTGCCATCCTATTACGACGGTAAAGTTATCATCTATGATTGGATGAGAGGTTGGATGATGGCAGTGCATCTTTTTGAGGATGGTTCAGTGAACAAAATGGAACCCTTTGCTCCAAACATTGAATTGAGCAACCTAATCGATATGGAAATGAGTCCAGATGGACGCGTTTACCTATTGGAATATGGTAGCGGGTGGTTCTCTGCGAACCCAGACAGTGGATTGGGCTACATTGAGTATAATGGAGGTAACCGTGCCCCAGTAATCGACAATTTTACAGTGGATACAGATTCAGGCTCATTGCCATTGAGCGTAACAGCAACTGTAGAAGCACATGATAGAGAGGGAGATAGTATGAGTTATGTTTGGAATTTAGGAGATGGTACAACGCAAGAAACCACCGAACCTACTTTAACATACACTTACGATAATGCAGGAGCATACAAATTGAATGTTACCGTTAAAGATCCTGCAGGCGAAGAAGCGACTAGTATTGACCAAACCATTGTTGCAGGTAATGAAAGACCTGTGGTAAGCATTGAAATGGGAGAAACCAATTCGTCTTTTTACATCCCCGGACAACCTATCAATTACAAAGTTTCAGTATCAGATGCTGATAGCCAAGTGAACGAAGACAATGTTTATGTTTCCGTGGAATACCGTTCAGGAATGGATGAGGTGAACCAGAGCTTGGGGCACCAACAAGTTTCTGGTGCAGTAATGGGTAAAGCGTTGACCCAAAGCTTGGATTGTAAATCCTGTCACAAGGAAAATGAAACATCCATAGGACCAAGCTATCTTAAGGTTTCAGAAAAATATAAAGGAGACCGTCGTTCCACCAATTACTTGATGGCAAAAATTATAGCCGGTGGTTCTGGAGTTTGGGGAGAAGTAGTAATGCCAGCACACCCTAATGTGAGTCAAATGGAAGCGAGACAGATTACACAATACATCCAATCCTTAACAGGTGGCAATAGAGCACCATCTTTACCGCTTGCTGGTACTGTTACTCCAGAAGCCAAGGAAAATGGAGAAGTATTCTTGTTGACCGCAAGCTACACTGATGAGGGCACCGAAGATGCATTGCCATTAACAGGTTCTAAAACAGTGGTGTTGCCAAGCAATAGCATGTCGTTCCCCGATGGAACACCCACAGAAGGAATGCAGGCCATGGCTTTTGGTGGTATGCAACTTCAACTTTTAAATGCCACTGAAGGTTGGTTGAAAGTTGGTGAGGATTTAGACCTTACGGGAGTTAGTAGGGTGATGGCGATTGTTGGATGGCAATCACCTCCAACTACGGCATATACTATGGAATTAAGAGCAGGATCTCCTGATGGCGAAGTTTTGGGTACAGGTAAATTGAACCCCGAAGGACTTGGCGGCCAGGGTGGAGCTGTTGTGATACCGATCAATAAAAATGATGGTGTTCAACCTGAGCTATACCTCACTTATAAGACTGATGGAGAAGGGGCGAGCCCTTTTGCACTGACACAGCTACAGTTTAATTAAGAACTTTTTGAATACAAATTAAAAAAGGCTCCGCATTTGCGGAGCCTTTTTGTTTTATCAAAGTTTCAGAAATTAAATCTTGTTGGTTTCGATATAAAAATTCTTATCAAAGACTATTTTATCGCCACTTAGTTTTTCGGTTTTCCATTCCGAATTGGGGAAAAGCCATTGTGCTTTATCATCCACAAAAATTCGAACGGGCATATCAAAACCTTCAACAACATCAATATATCTGTAGGTGATGTTTTCGCCTTCCATTTTATATTCTAAAGTTGGTATTAGGGTTGTGCGCAAGTATTGATTAAAGAATGCCGACAAATCCTTTCCTGTTTTCTCACTCAAATAGTCTTCAATTTGTTTAGTAGTGACAGTTTGGTGGTAAAAATCTTTGTTCAGTCCTCTTAAAACCTGTCTCCAAAGCGCATCATCTTCTACCAACTGGCGTAATGTATGCAACATGTTGGCTCCTTTGTAGTACATATCCCCAGAACCACCTTTATTCACACCATAAGTGCCAATAATAGGTTTGTCGTTTCGGATATTGGATCGGGTTCCAATCACATATTCGGCGGACGCCTTGATGCCAAAATGATAGTCCAAATACAAGTTCTCCGAATAGGCAGTGAAGCCCTCATGCACCCACATATCAGCAATATCTTTATAGGTAATATTATTGGCAAACCATTCGTGTCCCGCTTCGTGGATTATGATGAAATCAAACAGTAATCCCCATCCCGATTGCGATAGATCGCGTCCCAGATACCCATTTTGATATTTGTTGCCATAGGTCACGGAACTTTGGTGCTCCATGCCCAAGTAAGGCACTTCGACTAATTTAAAACCGTCCTCATAAAAAGGATAGGGGCCAAACCAGTGTTCAAAGGCACGCAACATCATTGGGGTTTGGGTAAATTGCTTTTTCGCTTTTTCCAAGTTTTCCGGCAAAACATAATAGTCAACCTTTAGCGGTCCTTTTTCACCATCATAGATTTCTCCAAAATGCACATAGTTTCCAATATTTATGTTTACGCCATAATTGTTGATGGGATTTTTTACCACCCAATTATAGGTTTTAAAGTCTCCTTTGTCCTCCACGCTTTCCAATTGCCCATTGGAAACATCCATGAGGTCTTTGGGAACGGTTACACTAATACGCATACTATCCACCTCATCGTACATGTGGTCTTTATTGGGCCAAAAAACACTGGCTCCCAAACCTTGACATGAAGTGGCCACAAATGGATTTCCATTTTGATCTTCACTCCAAGAAAATCCACCATCCCAAGGGGCGTTTTTTGCTTCTTGGGGATGACCGGAATAGTTGATTTTGAGCTCGTTAAAGTCGCCGGGAACCTGTTTTTTCTTCAGTTTGATGAAATGTGCATTGCCCTCTGAAGTAAATTTTAATTTTTTACCATCTTGGGTAATGGACTCAATTTTCATGGGCTCTTGTAGGTCAATTTGAAGCGTTTTGGCCGCTTTCAGCACCTTATATCGAACCAAGTTGGAACCAGAAACAAACTTTTTAGAGGGTTCCACCTTTACATCGAGATGGTAATAGTTCAGATCCCACCATTCTCTTTCTGGTGTTATGCTACCTCGAAGGGTATCTTGTCTAGTGAAGTTTTGGGCATTAATAATGCAAAGACTGAACAAGGATAAAATGACAAAAAGATGCTTCATATTGTTTTTTGACTAATAATGTTTTTCCCAGATTGTAATAATTTGTCATTCCGCACGGATGCTGAGGGAAGTCGAAGCATGATGCGGAATCCATTTTTTAAAATCATATGGATTCCTGCTTTCACAGGAAAGACAGACAAATCAATTAGGACAATTAAAAAGTTGAATTTTCTATCTAAATACTTTGTTTGGGAAAACCACTGGGCTTTCATGACCGTCTTTACCAACAGCGGCAACTCCAAAAAAGAAATTGTCGATTACAATGCCTTCCAAAGTATGTTCGGATACATCGCCAACATACCTGAAATTGTCCCAAGTCGGAGAAGTGGTGTCTCTCCAGTAGATTTTGTAGCCAACAGCACCGTCAACCTTACTCCATCTAAGTTTGGCATTGGGTTCCACAATTCCTCCAATCTCAACAGTTTCTGGAGCGGCGGGTGCCCAAGCAATTGAAGCTAGGTTAATGGCATTTACAGCGGTCAGTTTAGCAGCATAGCCAAAATTTACATGCTCCAATTTATCACCGTATTCAATTCCATCTTCCACCCGGATATCTTGGTGTTGCTGGGTGTAGTTTTCGTGCGCCTCCATAATTCGGATACCGGCAAAACCTGCATCGTTAAATGGTCTGTGGTGACCCCCACGTCCAAATCTGTCCAAACGGTAAATCAACATCGGATTCATTTCGGGCATGTATGTTTTGGTGGTTTTGTACACATACCTTGCTAGTTGACGGGAAATTCCATCCACTTCACCCCCGTAAAAACGACGGGCTCTGCGTTCTTGTTCCGTTTCGGAAGGGGGAACTGGTTCAGAGAATATTCTAAAATCTCGGTTGCTCACCACACCATCAACCCCAGTGATGTTGCCAATCATATCGTTGTTGAGGATACCAACGATGTTCCAGCCTTTATCTTTGGCATATGCGGCCAATCCTTTTCCGCCATAGAGTCCTTGCTCTTCACCCGATAAGCCAACAAAAATGATGCTGCTTTCAAATTTATACTTGGAAAGCACCCTTGCCGCTTCGATGGTTCCCGCCATACCACTGGCATTGTCATTGGCTCCTGGAGAATCTGACGTGAAATTGGTAGGGTCGCTCACGCGGGAATCGATATCGCCACTCATTATTATAAAGCGATTTGGAAATTTGGTTCCTCTTTGTATGGCTACCACATTTACAATTTCAACATCTTTTACAATTCTAGCATTATCTCCCTTTTCAATTAAATTACTTTGGTAGAAAACCTCCAAGCAATTGCTACATTCGGAAGATATCTTTTCAAATTCAGATTTTATCCATCTTCTAGCAGCACCGATACCCCGGGTTTGTGAAACGGTATCCGATAAGGTGTGCCGTGTTCCAAAATTTACCAAAGTGGTTACATCGTTTTCAATTCGTTCCTCGGAAACGGAACTGATGATATCATAAATTCGGGAATCGGTCTGTGCATATGTCCACGTAGTGAAAACAAATGCAATGAGGTAAAAAGTTTTTTTCATGTTAGAAAGCGTTGGTTTTATTTTGAAAATAGCGAGCGTGAAAATAGCAAAAAGGCCCCAATAGGGAATAGATAATTCCAGGAAGTCCAAAATTAAGCCCGAGTTTAAGCTTGGCAACACCAATTGAAATTAAGGCGACCAGAACAAACAGCCCAAAATGTCTGCTGTAAAAAAGAGCTATTAAATTTTGACCTCCTGTTTTTTTGTACACCCTTAAATACATTAGGGAATAACAGGTGAATATCAGCAAAAAACCTAGGCTATAAAGCTGGAAAAGAGAAGAAAATTCATCCGCATTTATTTGAATGTTGCCCGTCCAAGAATTGATAAGCGACTTTAGTGGGAAAATGTAATACAAAATCAAAAAAAGTAAAATGGCATTAAGAACAATAACGCCATTATCGATGTAGTCCGTTCTACGAAAAAAATTATAATGCACCGACCACAACCCCACCAAGGCAAAAAAACTGACCCCGAAACTTAAGAACACCAACCAATCTACTTGTAGGATGGAATTGGCTGCTTCCGAACCCACGGAAACCACCAAAAGTGTTGCTGCAAATGCAAAAACCGCATCACTAAAAGCTTCAATTCGACTAATATTATGCGGAAATTTCATGGGTTTTATTGTATAAATGTCACTTTGGCAATTTTGCCGTTTTCCACCTCATAAATAGCTACGGCACTGATGTGATTTCCGTTTACGGTAACATATTCCTCATCAATTACTTTATTGCCGATTACCATTCTGTTTTTTATTTCACAATGCAGGTCGGGCGTGCTTTCAAAAAAGCTGTCGTAATGGGCTCTCATGCTGTTTTTACCTGAAGTATTTAGGGTATTGGGAAAACTGTAGAGCTTTACATTGTCGGAATATGTGGACATAAACCCATCAATATCCCTATCGTTGTAGGCTTTGAGCTGTTCCTTTATTACGGCTTCGGCATCTGATAGGGTTTCTTCGGGAAAAACGAAGGTCATTGAAGTTATTTGTCCGTTGTTGATTTTGTAAATCGCCACTTGATGGCCCTCACGACCGTCAACCCAGGTTATTTCTTCATCGATAACGGTATTGCCCAATTCAATTCGTTTTACAACTTCCACTTTGGAACTTTTGGTATTCGAAAAAAACCGTTCGTAATTGTCTAGCATTTTATCTTTCCCTTTGTACATGGCCTCCTCTGGGAACCGTTGAACGGAAACATCATCGGAAAACCGTGCAACAAAGGCGTCAAGGTTTCGGTTGTTAAAAGCCGTTACCTGTTTTTGAACTATGGCGGAGGGAGATTCTTCGGCTACAAAGGCCAGTCTTGTTTTGGAAGGATTGATGGCAATGCGTGAAATATTGTTTATCTCATTTTGTTCAAATGAAATTATGGTCTCCCAGTCGCTTTTTTTATTAAGGTCGAAGGTCAATAAAGAATTACCATGCCCGGTTATCAAACGATTTGGCCCCAACCAACAAATATCTTCTTCTTTCTGAAAAGTGTTCGCCAACTTTACGGTTGTCCGTAACTCCATATCCAAGGCGCTGATTTCCCAATCTTTTTTGCTTTTGTCAATAAAACTTACCTGTTTGCTCCCTGGAATCTTATGGAGGGAACGTCCCACATTTCGAGCTATTGTTGAGTGGGTTCCATCAGATAGATTGATGCTGACAAGGTCCATTCGGTTTTCCACGAGCACAGTGGCGACCAAGGTATTTTCATCGAACCATACATGGTATCCAATTTTTAAATCAGATAGTGGGTTTGACTTTCCTTTTAAATCATACTCATACAAACGTTGCAGGCCGTCCAAATCCAACCGAATGGCGGAAAAGGCATTTTTTTTTGGAATTTTTAAGGGTGAATATTCACTTCCGGTGGGTGTGTTGGTCAACCATTGGGTAGTGCTGCCTTTCTCTATGTTGAATTGCAGAATGTCGGTTTGATCTTGACGGGTTGAGGCAAACAATACAGTATCGTCGTCCCAAAATGAAGGCTGATTGTCGTACCCATCATTGTTTGATATATTTTTTGGGTTGGTCAATGAAGGCTGGCCATTTTGTATGCCCAAATCAAAAAGGTAGACCTCTGTGTTGGATTGTGCTTGCGCAGCGACAGAGGAAAATATACTTACCCAAAGAAAAAACCTGATTTTCATGGCCTAACAAATCTTTTTAACAACTCTCTCACCTTTTTGGTGTTTTCCACATGATATTTTGCCTGTGTTTTTTGGAGCCCCACTTTTACGGTTACTGCCGAATTTGGTAGCTCCTGGAACATAAATTCATCTGTCCAATCATCGCCAATGGCAAAGACAAAGTCATAATCATCTTCTCCCAACATACGCAGAGCAGCGCGTCCTTTGTTTACGTTGCTACTTTTCACTTCCATCACCTTGTTCCCATTAAGAACGCTAATATCGTCATTTCCAATGAGGCTTCGTAATACAGTATTGAGCTCTGTGGCCCGTTTTGTTCCAAAATCGGGGTCGGTATTTCGGTAATGCCACGCCAGAGAGTAATTTTTTTCTTCAATAAACGAACCTGGGGTACGATCAACAAAAGATTCTAAAACGGGTCTTATTTTTTCCATCCATTCACCTTTAACTTGCTCCAGCATTTTAAAATCTTGTCCATCTTTGGAAAGCCAAACCCCGTGCTCAACGATCATGTTGTATTTTTTGGGGAGAAACCAGCGTCCGAAAGTCTGTTTGTCCCTGCCACTGATCAAGAACATGGTTGTGTTTTCTTGACTGTTAAGTTCGTCTAAAAGTTCGTAGAGCTCTTCATCTGGTGATGCTTTCTGAGGATCTTTGTGAAAACCGGCCAACGTACCGTCGTAATCCAAGAACAATAATCGCTTTTTGGCCTTATTGTAGCTTTTTTGAATGTCCGAAAGGATTTTATCCGACATTTTTTCAGAGATAAAGGCCTTCCCTATATCTCTTTTTTCATTCAAAGCGTTCATAAATTCATTGGCCCACACTTCCACATTGTATCGTTCCAATCGTTTTTGAAGGAAGGTGTTGCGGGAAACCTGTTCTTCAACCGGCATATGAAATGCTTGCTTTAAAGTATCGGCCTGCTCTTCAAAATTGTTGGGGTTAATTAACAGGGCCTCGTTCATTTCGTAGGCGGAACCTGCCATTTCGCTTAAAATGAGAACCCCGGTTTGGTCTGTACGTGTGGCAATATATTCTTTGGCGACCAAGTTCATTCCGTCTCTAAGTGGGGTCAACCAAGCAATATCGCTCGAAGTATAAAGGTCTATCAAACTTTCAAAAGGCAACGAACGATAAAAATACCATATCGGGGTCCAATTTACAGTGGATAATTCTCCATTGATTCTTCCCACTAACTCATCAATCTCTTTTTTAAGTAGTTGATATTGTGGAACATTGGAGCGAGAAGGGACTGCAAGGATGATCAATCGAACTTTTTCCTTGAACTCTGGATATTTCTTTAGAAAATACTCGAATGCGTTTAGCCGTTTGGCAATTCCCTTACTGTAATCCAATCGGTCGATTGATAAAATAAGCTTGGTATCGGGTGCGGATGCTTTATGACTATCCAATCGCAATTGTAGATCACTGCGGTCTTTGGAGCCCTTGGAATCATGCTTTAATGCGGCATCCCTAAATTTTTTATAATCTATTCCCATGGGGAACGAGTCCACTTTTATGACCCTGTTATTGAGGTAAATATCGTTGAAACTCACATCCAGCCCCAACAATCTTCGAACCGAACTTAAAAAGTGCCTTTCGTAATCGTAGGTATGGAATCCGATTAGGTCGGAACCTAAAAGTCCTTCCAAAACTTCTTCCCGCCAAGGTAATGTTCTAAAAATCTCATATGACGGAAACGGAATGTGCAAAAAGAAACCTATAGTGGTATCTGGTCGTTTTTCACGCACCATTTGTGGCACCAACATTAATTGGTAATCGTGCACCCAAATGGTGTCGTCTTCCTCCGATTGTTCAATAATGGCATCGGCAAATTTTTGGTTCACCGATTTATAGGTATCCCAAAAATCCAACTCAAACTCCGAATATTCCAAAAAGTAGTGGAACAACGGCCACACCGTACGGTTGCTGAATCCGAAGTAAAAACCATTTATTTCTTGGGCATTTAACTTCACTTTGGCACAACCTTGTTCGGCCAAGGCCTTGTCAATATCATCTTCCAATTCAGGCGGAGTGTCCTCATCGGTTAATCCAGACCAGCCAATCCAAAGACTTTCGCTGCCGCTGTGCACTGATTTCATACCCGTGGCCAAACCTCCCACACTGGGGGTGGCGGTAATGGAACCATTGCTAATTTGTAATTGAACTGGCAGTCGATTTGAGATTATGATAGTTTTTCCCATGAAAGGATGTTTTTTGGCGTGTTTTAATTTTTTGTTTCTTTAAAAATCGGGAAATTCGGGCGCAAAACCAATTCATTTTAACCCTTTTGAGAATAATTGAACTATGGACAACTTGAATTATGGAATTATAGGCAACTGCCGAAGTGCGGCATTGATTTCCAAAGAAGGTTCTTTGGACTGGTGTTGTTTGCCCGAATTTGACTCTACTTCGGTTTTTGCCAAACTGCTGGATGAAAAAAATGGAGGCAGTTTTGAAGTGATTCCCATTGGGGATTATACCATAGATCAAGCGTATTTTGAAAATACGGCTATTTTGGTGACAAAATTCACAGAAGGTGATAATGTGTTCGAGGTTCATGATTTTATGCCAAGGCACCACAAAATGAATGGAAAGTATCTGGCACCTCCTGAAATTATCCGATATGTAAAGTATGTTTCAGGGAGCCCGAAAGTACAATTTAAGTACGACCCCAAGTTGGAATATGCGGTTGGAGAGACCTCTCATTATATAAAAACGGATTTTATTGCGAGTCTTACGCACGAGAAAAAGTACGATACACTGTTTTTATATACTTCTTTTGATAAAGAAGGTGTTTTGGACAATCGGACCATGACCCTTCATGAGGATGGCTATTTTTTGATTTGTTATCACGAAAAAATATTGAAACCGTCGACCCAAAAAACAGCTTTGGAACTGGAACGTACCAAAGTGTATTGGATGGATTGGGTGGATAAGACGCCGACCTATGAAAAGTTCAATAAGCAAATCCTTAGGAGTGCCATTACCCTAAAAATGTTGACCTACGATAAAACTGGTGCTGTTTTGGCAGCTGCCACAACCTCGCTGCCCGAAACCATTGGTGAGGTTAGAAACTGGGATTACCGTTTTTGTTGGATTCGAGATGCTTCCATGGTAATTAAGGTAGTCTCAGAGTTGGGACATAAAAATTCAGCTAAAAGATACTTGCAATTTATTATTGATTTGATGCCGGATAAGGATGAAAAACTCCAAATTATGTACGGTATCAATAAGGAAAAAAAGCTGACCGAATATTCCTTGGACCATTTGGAAGGATATAAGGGCTCTAAACCTGTTCGTGTGGGAAATGCTGCCTATATGCAAAAGCAGAACGACATTTATGGCATTCTGATGGATGTGATTTACGAGCAATTACGGTCTTTTAGCAACGATATTGAAAATGTGGAAGAACTTTGGAACATCACCAAAGGTATTGTTTGGATTGTGGGCAAACACTGGCGAGAACCGGACAAGGGTATTTGGGAGTTCCGAGGTGAGGATAGACACTTTACCTTTTCCAAAGTACTGTGTTGGGTAGCCTTGGATAGAGCCATAAAAGTGGCCAAAATGTTTGGTAAAACCCGCAAGCTTGAAAAATGGACGGCTCTTGAGCAGGAAATTAAGGAAGACATACATACCAATGCTTGGAACAGCGATATCAATGCTTTTGTACAGTCCTACGGTTCGCGCCATTTGGATGCTTCAGTTTTGTTGATGGAACCTTATGGTTTTATACATCCACGAGACCCAAAATATGTGAATACGGTTAAAGCCATCGAGAATGAATTGAGCAATGATGGGCTATTGTATCGCTATAAAAATGAAGATGATTTTGGACTTCCTTCATCATCCTTCACCATTTGTACATTTTGGTTCATCAATGCCTTGTTCAAAATTGGGGAAGAGGAAAAGGCCTTGAAGCAATTTGAACAGCTACTGAGTTACAGCAACCATCTTGGGTTGTTTAGTGAGGACATCGATTTTAAAACCAAAAGATTGCTTGGAAATTTCCCGCAAGCTTATTCACACTTGGCTTTGATTGAATGTGCCATCAATTTTTCAGGAAAGAAAAGAGACGAACACATATTGGAATCGATTGGATAAAAAAACGCTCCATGAAGGAGCGTTTTTCAAAACCATCATGGTTTTACCAGAAATATATCTGAATTAGTCAAAGGTATACCCGTTATCAGCGGCCACTTTGTCTGCTATCTGCGTACGAAGTTCCACTACATTGGGTTGATTTGTGTATTTGGTAAAGCGTTTTAAGCCCATCAGCATCATACGTTGCTCATCACCTTCGGCGAAGGAAACGATTGCTTCCTTGCCTTTTTGTTGAATGATGTCCACAGCTCTGTACAAATATAATTTTGACATGGCTATTTGAGCAGCTTGTTTGTCTTCACCAAAACGTTTTGCGTTTTTCTCTGTTCTTAGGATGGCAGATTCCACCATGTAAATTTGAATCAGAATATCGGAAGCGGCCATCAATAACATCTGGTGTTCTTCCAAATCAGGTCCAAATTTTTGAACGGCGCTACCGGCCACCATCAAGAATACTTTCTTTAATCGGGCCACCAAATCCTTTTCTTCGGCAAATAATTCCGAAAAGTCAGGTGTTTCAAAGGAAGGGATTCCCATTAATTCTTCTCCAACGGCAGTTGCAGGACCTAAAAGGTCCACATGCCCCTTCATGGCCTTCTTTACCAACATGCCAACCGAAAGCATACGGTTGATTTCGTTGGTTCCTTCATAAATGCGGGAAATACGGGCATCTCTCCAAGCCGATTCCATTGGGGTATCAGCGCTAAAGCCCATTCCTCCAAATACTTGAATTCCCTCGTCGGTGGTGTGCTGAACGTGTTCGGACACGGCCACTTTCAAAATAGAACATTCGATAGCGTATTCTTCAACACCTTTAAGCTCGGCTTCTTGGTGTGAATTTCCACTGGCTTCGCGAATGGCTATTCTATCCTCAATGTTTTTAGCGGCACGATAACATGCGGCTTCATCCACATAAGCATTGGTGGCCATATCGGCAATTTTAGCCTTTATAGCACCAAAATTTATAATGGGAGTTTTAAACTGGATGCGATCGTTGGCATATTTAGTGGCTTCGTTCACAATGCGACGTTGTGCTTCCAAGCAGGCAGCAGCCAATTTGATTCGCCCAACGTTCAAAGCGTTCATTGCAATTTTAAAACCGTTTCCTCTTTCGGAAAGCATATTTTCCACTGGGACCTTGGTCTCGTTGAAAAACACTTGACGGGTAGAGGAGGAGTGAATCCCTAATTTCTTTTCTTCATCTCCTAAAGAAATCCCATTCTCGGGGTCGTTCTCCACAATAAAACCGGTAATATATTTATCGTCTTCGATTCTAGCAAAAACAATAAATAAATTACAGAACCCTGCATTGGAAATCCACATTTTTTGACCGGTAATGCTATAATATTTTCCATCTTCGGACAAAACAGCCTTGGTTTTCCCTGAATTGGCATCGGACCCTGCTCCTGGTTCCGTTAAACAATAGGCCCCGAACCATTCACCCGTAGCCAATTTGGGAACATATTTTTGCTTTTGTTCTTCCGTTCCATATAAGGTGATGGGCATGGTGCCAATTCCAGTGTGGGCTCCAAATGCTGTACTAAAAGAACCTGTTGCACCAGAAATATAGTCGCAAACCAACATGGTGGAGACGAACCCCATTCCCATTCCGCCGTAAGATTCAGGAACAGCTACGCTCAAAAGACCGAGCTCGCCTGCTTTTTTCATGCATTCTTCGGTGTAGGCGTAGTCTTTTTTCTCAAAACGCTCCCAATGCGCCCAAAGTTCTCGGTCTACGAATTCCTTGGTGCTTTCGCGCATCATTTTTTGTTCTTCGTTAAGGTCTTCAAGGGTGAATACGTCCTCGCATTTGGTCTCCTTGACCAAAAATTGACCTCCTCTCAGTATGTCTTTTTCAATTGTTTCCATTTTTGATAATGATTAAAGAAGATAGAAAATAGATGAAAGACTTATTCCAATCTGTTTTGAAACACCATGGTCATTTTTTGCCATTCCTCAATTTTATCTTCAAGTTCGTTTAAATTTTTAGTGTTAATATAGTTTCGATGTTTAGCAATTAAGAGTTGTGTTCCTAGTTCAAATGAAGACCCGAGTGCAACATTTATAAAATATTTGAAGGATTTGTCTGTTCTGGAAGAACCCTCGGCAATGTTACTCGGCATTGAAACCGAACACCTGCTTATTTGGGAACTTAAATCGTACCTCTCATGTTTAGGAAAGTTGAGTAGCAAATCAGAAATATCATTTGCTATTTCCAATCCAAGTGACCAAATCTTCAAATTTTTATAGTTATGTCGTTTCATTATGAAAACTCTCTGTTCTCTAGTCTCTTTTCAAATATTAAGAAAGGAATTCAAAGATACCCGCAGCACCTTGTCCTGTACCTACGCACATGGTTACCATGCCGTATTTGCCTTTCATGTCGCGCTTACGCATTTCATCAAATAGCTGCACGGAAAGTTTTGCTCCTGTACATCCCAGTGGGTGACCGAGTGCAATGGCTCCTCCATTTACATTTACGATTTCTTCATTTAAACCTAATTCACGAATTACGGCCAATGACTGTGACGCAAATGCTTCGTTCAATTCAATAAGGTCTACTTGGTCTTGTTTTAATCCTGCTTGTTTCAATGCTTTTGGAATGGCTTTTACGGGTCCAATTCCCATGATTCTGGGTTCTACACCAGCCGCGGCATAGTTGACCAATCGAGCAATGGGTTCCAAGTTGAGTTCTTTCACCATTTCTTCGCTCATCACCATCACAAAGGCGGCTCCATCGCTCATTTGCGATGAATTCCCAGCGGTGACACTTCCACCAGCGGCAAAAACAGGTCTTAATTTGTTCAAGGTGGGAATGTTTGTTCCTGCTCTTGGGCCTTCGTCCTTGTTTACGGTATAAGTTGTTGTTTCCTTTTTACCAGAAGCATTTACAAAGGTGTGTTCTACCTCTATGGGAACAATTTGATCTTGGAATCGGTTTTCGGCCTGTGCCTTTAAGGCTTTCATGTGTGAATTGTAAGCAAAAACGTCTTGATCTTCTCTGGAAACCTTGAATTGTTTTGCAACGGCCTCGGCAGTTAATCCCATGCCCCAGTAGTAATCCTCGTGCCCTTCTTTGGCCGTGGCATAGTCCGGAGTGGGTTTGTACCCTCCCATGGGGATGTAACTCATACTTTCTGCTCCTCCTGCGATGATACAGTCGGCCATTCCAGATTGAATTTTAGC
Source organism: Flagellimonas cixiensis (assembly GCF_042134615.1). GTDB lineage: Bacteria > Bacteroidota > Bacteroidia > Flavobacteriales > Flavobacteriaceae > Flagellimonas > Flagellimonas cixiensis. The sequence continues at coordinate 123,958 of NZ_CP169639.1, read as the reverse complement.
CGTGGCAATTCCAATGGTTTCCAAACCTGATGCACAGTAACGATTCACGGTTACCCCTGGCACATCATCCACATTAAGTCCCATGAGGGAAATAAGTCGAGCCATGTTAAGGCCTTGTTCCGCTTCGGGCATGGCGTTGCCAACGATAACGTCGTCAATACGTTTTTTGTCCAATTGCGGAAGCTCTTTCATCATGTGTTCAATGGTCTCCGCAGCCAGTTCATCTGGTCGTTTAAACCTGAACAACCCTTTGGGCGCTTTGCCAACGGCTGTTCTGTATGCTTTTACGATATATGCTGTTTTCATTTAATTAGTATTGAGAATTGAGATGTGAGTATTGAGATTATAGTTTTTGCTGGAGTGCATAAATCATTTTTTGAATTTCAATACATTCATCTATAAGTATTTGTACGTTCTGGTTTTTAATCAAGTTTAATTCAATTGTTAAAATCAATTGCGTTTGTAATTCGTAAAGTGAACCGTTCGCAATACCTAAAAAGTGCTTGAACTCGTTGTTTGAATTTCTGCCCGCTCCTTCAGCAATATTGGAAGGGACTGAAACTGCACTTCTTTTAATTTGATTTATCAAACCAAATTTTTCATCTTTTGGTAACTCAGGCATCAGTAGGTAAATAGCTTTGGATAGTTGAATTGATTTCTTCCAAATTTTTAAATCTTCTACTTTGTGCATATCTGATTACTCAATTCTAGAATCTCACTACCATCGCAATTAATTGCGAAGCGGTTTACCAGTTTTCAACATGTGTTGGATACGCTCCAATGTTTTTCTTTCGGTACAGAGTGAAAGGAATGCCTCTCGCTCCAAATCCAAAAGATATTGTTCAGTAACCATGGTAGCTTCAGACAAATCACCACCAGCCATTACGTAGGCTAGTTTGTCCGCAATCTTCTTATCGTGTTCCGAAATATAATGTCCTGCCTCCATGGAATCGGTTCCTACCAAGAACATTCCCAAGGCTTGTTTTCCTAGGACTTTTACATCTTTTCGTTTTACAGGTTTGGTGTACCCAGCTTCAGCCATTAATTTGGCATGTGCCTTGGCTGTTGCAATCTGTCGGTCTTTGTTCACGACCACCACATCTTTTCCTTTTTGAAGAATACCCAAATCGTAGGCTTCATAAGCTGATGTGGATACTTTTGCCATTCCAATGGTCAAGAAATATTCTTGAAGCACGTTCAACTCCACATCATTTTTTCTAAAGGTATCCGAGGCGCGAAGTGCCATTTCTTTGGAACCTCCACCACCAGGAATAACCCCTACGCCAAATTCTACCAATCCGATATAGGTTTCTGCGGCAGCCACCACTTTATCCGCATGGAGTGAAAGTTCACAACCACCTCCCAAACACATGCCATGAGGGGCAGAAACGGTTGGGATTGACGAGTAGCGCATGCGCATCATGGTATCTTGGAACATTTTTATGGCCATGTTTAGCTCATCGTATTCTTGTTCCACGGCCATCATAAAGATCATTCCAATGTTGGCCCCAACGGAGAAGTTGGCAGCTTGATTACCAACCACCAATCCTTGGAAATCTTTTTCGGCAAGGTCGATGGCTTTGTTCAATCCTGCGAGTACATCGCCTCCAATGGTATTCATTTTAGACTGGAACTCACAGTTAAGGATTCCATCACCCAAATCTTCGATAACAACACCGCTGTTTTTGAACACTTGGTTTGATTTTCTGATGTTGTCTAGTATAATGAACGCATCCTGACCAGGAACTTTTTCCATGGCTTTTTTGCTGATGTCGTAAAAATAGGTGGCACCATCTTTTACGGTGTAGAAAGAATTCACTCCTGCAGCTTGCATGTCGGCAACCCACGAAGCGGGCTCCAATCCTTCAGCCTTGATGAATTCCAAACCTTTTTCGAGTCCAACGGCGTCCCAAATTTGAAACGGCCCGTGTTCCCAACCGAATCCAGCTTTCATGGCGTCGTCTATTTTGTAAAGTTCATCCGTAATTTCAGGAATACGGTGTGTCACATAAGCAAACAGGGCACCAAAGCTCTTTCTGTAGAATTCTCCAGCTTTATCTTTTCCGTTGACCAAAACCGGAAAACGGTAAATGACTTTATCAATGGTTTTGGTGAGCTCCAAAGTGGCAAACTTTGCACTTTTTTTGGAGCGGTAATCCATGGTATCCAAATCCAAGGTTAAGATTTCGCTCTTACCATCGTCACCTTTAACTTTTTTATAGAACCCTTGACCTGTTTTGCTTCCCAACCATTTGTTTTCCATCATGGTGCTGATGAAATCTGGCAATTGGAAAAGTTCGTGGCGTTCATCGTCTTTGCAGTTTTCACTGATTCCGTTGGCCACGTGCACCAAAGTGTCCAAGCCAACCACGTCAACGGTACGGAAAGTAGCGGATTTTGGACGGCCAATTACGGGTCCCGTGAGTTTGTCCACTTCTTCCACCGTCATTCCCATTTCTTTTACGGCATGGAAAAGACTTTGAATGCTGAAGATTCCGATTCGGTTTCCGATGAATGCGGGAGTATCTTTAGCCACCACAGAGGTTTTGCCTAAGAATTGCTCTCCGTATCCGTTCAAGAAGTCCAACACATCTTGGGAAGTTTTTGGACCAGGGATTATTTCGAAAAGTTTTAAATATCTGGCAGGGTTGAAAAAGTGCGTTCCACAAAAGTGTTGTTGGAAATCTTCGCTTCTTCCCTCACTCATAAATTTAATTGGAATTCCAGAGGTATTGGAAGTAATCAGGGTGCCTGGCTTTCTGTGTTTGTCCAGATTTTCGAACACCTGTTTTTTAATGTCCAAGCGTTCCACCACCACTTCAATAATCCAATCCACATCGGCCACTTTGGAAATATCATCTTCCATATTCCCTGTGGTGATGCGATCTGCAAATTTTTGATGGTAAATAGGGGAGGGTTTGGACTTTAATGCGGCTGCCAATGAATCGTTTACGAGACGATTGCGAACGACTTTATCTTCCAAGATAAGGCCATTGGCCTTTTCCTTTTCGTTGAGTTCCCTTGGAACAATGTCCAACAATAACACCTCGACCCCAATATTGGCAAAATGGCAAGCAATGCCACTGCCCATAATACCGGAACCAATTACGGCAACTTTGTTTATATGCCTTTTCATGTGCGAGTTTGTAAATTAATTATTAGCTGTTTTTATAGTATAGATCTTCTTGTCGACAATTAATTTGTTGATGACGTCCACAGTTTTAAAAAAACCGTTCAAATCTTGTTCGGAAAGATGTTCTTTAACCACTTCATTAAACCGAAGCACCACTTCCTTGGATCCTTCCCTTTTTTCAAGCCCCAGTGGAGTAAGGTGAATGAGAACACCGCGCCCATCGTTGGGGTTGGGTTTTCGTTCGATGTATCCTCTAGCTTCAATATTTTTTAATATTCGCGACAAACTTGTTGCCTCCATTCCCATTTTGGGTCCCAAAGCTGTACTTGGGGTGCCTCCTTTTGGGTCAATGCTCAACAAAGTAAAACCAATGGCCATGGTCAATTCATAGTTTTTGGCTTCTTCGTTGTACATTTTGCTTACCGCCTGCCAGGTTGCCCTGAGAGCGTGATCAATGGTCAAATCCTTCATAGAACCAGTTTGGTGTTCTCAAATATAATAAAATTTATTATGCATGCATAATAAATGGAAATAAAGATAAGGGCAAGTTCGGTTTGTTTTTTGCTTTCCAGTTTCACATCCGTCAACCCAAACAGGGCATCCGTCAAATCATAGGTCAAAAAGCCCACTGATTATAGGATATTGCACTGGAACACTGTTGATCAAAACCAACATTTATGAACATCAACATAGTAATTAGTGTAACCCTTTCGTTGGTTCTTCTATGGTCTTGTGGCAAAGGCGAAGATTCTGAAACTTCCGAAAATATTGCTCCGAAGATTGAAGCCCAGAATTTTAAAGTTCTTGAAAATATTTCCAGTGATACCAAAATCGGCCCGGTTGAAGCCATAGACGAAAACCATGATAAGTTGTTGTTTGATACTCTAGACAATGAACTCTTTGAGATTGATGATTCGGGCTACCTTAGTCTAATTAATGGAAAGACTTTAGATTATGAATTTGCCAAGGAACATAATGTAACGGTTATTGTGTCCGATGGAAAAGCGGATAACAAAGCCAGTATCACCATTGAGGTTTTAAATGTTGATGACGGAATGTCGGAGGATCCAAACTCTTTTATAACCAAATGGGAAATTCCAAATGACAATTTTGAATTGACCATTGGCACCTCAACAGTACTAAGCTATAATTATTCCATTGATTGGGGGGATGGTTCTCAGGTAGAGAATCTCTCAATTAAAAATCCAACACATATTTATGAGAATAGCGGCACCTACTTTGTAGCTATTCAAGGCGCTTTTCCTCATATCATGATGAGAGAGCAACCTCTTCATAATAGAAAGGCTTTAAAGAATATCGAACAATGGGGAAATATTTCTTGGGAAAGTTTTTCTTCAGCTTTTGCTCTATGCCAATGGGTAGAATATAATGCAACTGATGCGCCCAACATAGACAAGGTTGAACGGATGGATGAAGCTTTTTTCAATGCCATAAGTTTTAATGGTGATTTAAATGCTTGGGATGTAAGTAAGGTTACGGATATGCACGGTATGTTTAAAGGTGCAGAAGTGTTTAACGGTAATATCAGTGATTGGAATGTGGGCAATGTAACCAATATGGGGCATATGTTTTACGGGGCAAGTTCTTTTTCTGGGGATTTAAGTAGTTGGAACGTAAGTAATGCTACTAGAATGGATGGTATGTTTTATGGTGCCATTCAATTTAATGCCAATATTGGAAATTGGAATGTCAGTAATGTCAACAGAATGGATCAAATGTTTGCCTATGCAGAAAGCTTTAATTCCAATATAGGAAATTGGAATGTAAGCAGTGTGACAAGGATGGATGGCATGTTTTTGAACGCTTCCCAGTTTAATCAACATATTGGTGCATGGAAAACAAGCAATGTTGAGTTAATGTTCAAGATGTTTGAGAATGCTTCCTTATTTAACAGCGATATTGGCAATTGGGATGTCGCGAATGTGGCAAATATGTCTGAAATGTTTTTAAATGCCAGTTCTTTTGATCAAAACGTGAGTGCCTGGGATATTGGAAGTGTTTCAGGAAACTCTATGTCCAATATGTTTGATGGCACCATAATGTCCAGGGAAAACCTTAATGCTACTTTAATAGGATGGAGTGACTATGTGCAACAGAACAATGGTCCATTTGGAATAAAACTGGGAATTGATAATCTAAGTTATTGTGGGCAACCCGCCATAGCTGCTTCTAAAACTTTGGTAGATGATTATTTTTGGGAATTACAAGGGAATTTTGACCAAAGTCCAAATTGTAAATAAGCTAGTTTGTTGTTGTTTTTAAACAGATTTCTCACCCTCTCTTCGCTCGGTTCGAAATGACAATTAAAGGTACATTGTCATTCTGAAGGAGTGTAACGATTGAAGAATCTATTCAGCATCAACCCATCAAAAAAAAGATTTCTCACACTCCCTTCGGTCGGTTCGAAATGACAAACAGTCTTGCTTCTTGGCTCTTGTCTCTTGAATCTAGATTCTTGTTTCGAAAAGGAGATGCTTCGCTTCGGCTTACTTCGACTCCGCTCAGCAACCATCGCTCAGGTATTGGTTTAGCTTGTCATTCTGAAGGCGTGCAACGACTGAAGAATTTATTCAGCCATCAACACATCAACAAAAAAACAGATTTCTCACACTCCCTTTGGTCCGTTCGAAATGACAAAGGGTAAGTCTTGATTCTTGGGTCTTGTTTCTTATTGAAGATTTCTCATTTCCATTCGGCTTACTTCGACTCCGCTCAGCAACCACCGCTCAGTCATCGGTTCAGAATGACAATTGAGTGTTGTTAATTGATTATTGACAATTGAACATTGATTAATGTCCGTAAATATCGTTGTATAACGCTAGGTATTTCTCTTTGACAATTTTACGTTTCAATTTCATGGTGGGGGTCAGGTGTCCACCATCCACGCTCCAAATGTCGGGGGTGAGTCTAAATTGCTTTACTTTTTCCCAACGTGCGAATTCTTCGTTGGCCAAATCCACTTCTTCTTGAATACGGGCCACTACTTTTTCATTTTGAACGATATCGGAATTGTCTCCCAAGGTAATGTCGTGTCTTTTAGCCCATTCCTTTACAAATTCAAAGTTAGGTTGAATCAAGGCAGCGGGCATTTTCTCACCCTCACCAATTACCATTATTTGTTCTATAAATCGGGATTGTTTAAATCGGTTTTCCAACAATTGGGGAGCTACATATTTCCCACCGGAAGTCTTGAACATCTCTTTTTTACGATCCGTAATGCGAAGAAATCCTTCGGCATCCACCTCACCAATATCCCCAGTGTGGAAATAATCACCGGTCATTACTTCTGCTGTTTTTGCAGGATCTTTATAGTACCCAAGCATTACATTGGGCCCTTTGCACAGAATTTCGCCGTCTTCGGCTATTTTTACTTCTACACCATCGATGACTCTTCCAACAGATCCTATTTTCCATCCGCGGTTACGTTGATCGTTCACGGCAATTACAGGAGAGGTCTCGGTGAGTCCGTAACCTTCCATCACTGGCATTTCGGCTGCACCAAATACCCTTGCCAATCTGGGTTGTAACGCAGCACTTCCAGAAACCATTACGGATAGCTTTCCGCCCAATCCTTCTTTCCATTTGCTGAAAATAAGTTTACGGGCAATGGCCAATTTTTGTTTGTACATCCAGCCGTTGGCATTGTAGGGTTCAAATTGAAGCCCAACATCCACGGCCCAAAAGAATAGTTTTTTCTTGATGCCGGTTAAAGCAGATCCTTTGGCAATGATGGCATCGTATACTTTTTCAAGCAAACGAGGTACCACGGTCATTACATCGGGGTGCACCTCTTTTATGTTGTCACTGATTTTATCAAGTCCTTCTGCAAAATGGATTTCGATACTGCAATATTGATAAAGATAGAGCAGCATTCTTTCAAAAATATGGCACACCGGTAAGAAGCTCAAGGCCACACCACCACTTTCAAAAGGTACTCGTTTTTCACTGGAAACCACATTGGATACGATATTATCGTGCGACAACATTACCCCTTTAGGTCTTCCAGTAGTTCCCGAGGTATAGATTAAAGTCGCTAGATCTTCAGGCCTAACCGCATCTTTTAACTTATCAACCTCCTCTTGGTTGGAAGTGTCTTCACCCAAATCCAATACCTCTTTCCAGTTTTTGCAATTGTCCAGTTGGTCAAAAGAATAGACCTCTTGCAAATTTTTAAGACTGGAACTGATCGATAGCACCTTTTCCAATACTTCACCACAAGAAACAAAACAGTATTTGGCCTCGGAATGGTTGAGAATGTATTCGTAGTCCTCTTCGGAAATGGTTGGATAAATGGGAACGTTCTGCGCTCCAATTTGAAGTATTCCAATATCCATAATACTCCATTCCGTTCTGTTGGTCATGGAAATTACGGCAATTTTTTCGTTGGGTTTTACGCCCAAACGCAAAAGGGCCCTACTTACGGCATTCGCCTTGTTAATGAATTCTTGGGTTGAGGTTGCAATCCATTTGCCATTGCTTTTGGTGACCAATGACTTTTGTAGGGGATGATTCGTAAGCTGGTAATAAGGAAAATCAAATAACCGTGAAACCGTTTGCATAGTAAGTTTTATGTTAAGCGGTTGCAAATTAGCAAAACAGACCTTAACTAAGAAACTGATTTAACAATTAACTTGTATAATTATTGCAAAATTCCCAATAAATCCTCTCTAACCCTTGTTGGATTTATTAATTTTCCAAGTTTTCTAACCAAAGCCTAGCGTTCACAAAGGCCTGTAACCAAGGCGAAACCACATCGTTTCTATCCTTTGGATAGTGCGCCCAGTTCCAAGGGAAGGTAGACCGCTCAATGTGAGGCATGGTTACCAAGTGACGACCTGTTTTATCGCAAAGCATGGCCGTATTGTAATCACTACCGTTCGGATTGGCAGGATAGCCCTCGTAACCGTATTTGGCCACTATGTTGTATTGGTCCTCTGCATGTGGTAGGCTAAATTTACCTTCACCATGACTGATCCAAACCCCTAAAGTAGTTCCAGCTAAATTGGAAAGCATTACCGAGTTGTTTTCTTGAACTTTTACAGAGGTGAAATTACTCTCGTGCTTGTGTGAATCGTTATAGGTCATTCTACCGTGTGTACCATGTTCCGGGTTGATCAAATCTAATTCCATGAACAATTGGCAACCATTACAGATTCCAACAGAAAGTGTATCGGGTCTAGCAAAGAAATCTTTCAAGGCCTTGTTCGCTTTTTCATTGTATTTAAAAGCTCCGGCCCATCCTTTGGCACTGCCCAACACATCGGAATTGGAGAATCCACCGACTGCCCCAATAAATTGAATATCCTCCAAGGTTTCCCTTCCTGTGATGAGATCCGTCATGTGCACATCTTTCACATCAAAACCGGCCAAGTACATTGCATTGGCCATTTCGCGCTCGGAATTACTTCCTTTTTCACGAAGAATAGCTGCTTTTGGACGTTGGCTGAGCTTTGGTTCCTGAACGGAGTCGAAGGAAGCCGAAACCACTGGTAGTTTCCCATCAAAATTTTCAGGGAAAACATATTGTAAAGGTTGCTCCTTGTAATTGTCGTAACGGTTTTTGGCCAAACCATTAGCAGTTTGTTTGCTGTCCAGCAAATAAGAAGTTTTGAACCAAGTGTCGCGTAAAGAAGCTATGTTCAATCCGATTTCGATACCATTGTTTTTGATTTCCAAGGTGCTTTCGGAAGTTGGAACACCGATTTTAGCATATTCAACCCCAGACGACTCCAGTACTTTTTCTACCGATGCATCTTTGGCTTGGAACACCACACCAATGTTTTCAGAGAATAATAGTTTGATGGTGTCTTGTTCGCCAAGAATTGATACATCCAATTGGGCTCCCAAGTCGTTATCTGCAAAGCAAAGTTCGAGTAAAGTGGTAATCAAACCTCCGGATGCCACATCGTGACCAGCCAAAATCTGACCACTTTTGATTAATTCCTGCAAGGTATTGAAAGCAGTTTTAAAATAGCCTGCATCCAAAACTGATGGGGCTTCATCCCCAATGCCATTCAGAATCTGTGCAAAGGACGAACCACCCAATTTGTGGCTATCTTTAGATAGATTGATGTAGTAAATAGCTCCACCGTCTTTTTGTAAAACGGGCTCCACCACCTGATTGATATTATCGCAATTCGCAGCAGCTGATATGATCACGGTCCCTGGTGACAATACTTCAGCATCCTTATATTTTTGTTTCATGGAAAGTGAATCCTTTCCTGTGGGCACGTTGATGCCCAAATCAATCACAAAATCAGATAAAGATTCCACTGCGGAATACAAACGGGCATCTTCGCCTTCATTTCTACAGGGCCACATCCAGTTGGCGGAAAGCGAAACGGATTTTAGTCCATCTTTTAAAGGCGCCCAAACAATATTCGTCAAGGATTCCGCAACACTGTTTCTACTTCCGGCCACAGGGTCAATCAATGCGGAAACAGGGGAGTGGCCAATACTTGTGGCAATCCCTTCTTTTCCTTTAAAATCGAGGGCCATAACGCCGCAGTTGTTCAACGGCAATTGCAAAGGTCCGGCACATTGCTGTTTTGCAACACGTCCACCTACACAACGATCCACTTTGTTGGTCAACCAATCCTTACTGGCTACGGCTTCCAATTGCAATACCTGCTCCAAATAATCGTGGAAGCGTTCCAAGGAATAGGATAGGGCCGGATATTTTTGTTGCACCGATTTGTCGTCCATGATGGTTTTTGGAGAGCTTCCGAACATATCGGAAAGTTCCAAATTCATGGGTGTTTCTCCTGTTTCTCCAGAAGTGAATTTAAAAGTGTGGTCGCCAGTAACTTCACCTACATTGTACATTGGAGAGCGTTCACGGGCCGAAACACGGTCCAACAATTCTAAATCTTTTTCCCCAATCACCAATCCCATTCGTTCTTGGGATTCGTTACCAATCAATTCTTTTTTGGAAAGAGTAGGGTCACCAACAGGCAACTTGTCGGTATCAATGGTTCCTCCAGTTTCCTCTACCAATTCGGACAAACAGTTTAAGTGTCCACCTGCTCCATGGTCGTGAATGGAAACAATGGGGTTATCGTGGCTTTCAAACAATCCGCGAACGGCATTTGAAGCTCTTTTTTGCATTTCGGGGTTGGAACGTTGTACCGCATTCAACTCGATGGCCGAACTAAATTCCCCAGTATCTGCACTGGATACGGCAGCACCACCCATCCCGATGCGGTAGTTGTCTCCACCAAGAACAACAATTCTGTCTCCTTTTTTCGGAGTATCCTTAAGGGCTTGGTCGGTTTTTCCATAACCGATACCTCCAGCCATCATAATTACTTTATCGAAGCCCAATTTTCTGGCTTCTTCTTGGTGTTCAAAGGTCAGAACCGAACCCGCAATCAAAGGTTGACCAAATTTGTTCCCGAAGTCGGAGGCACCGTTGGAGGCTTTGATCAAAATATCCATTGGCGTCTGGTACAACCAATCTCTTTCTTTCATTCCTTTTTCCCACGGACGGTTTTCTTCCAAACGGGAATAGGAGGTCATATATACGGCCGTTCCAGCCAAAGGTAACGAACCTTTTCCACCTGCTAAACGGTCACGAATCTCACCTCCAGAACCTGTTGCAGCACCGTTGAAAGGCTCCACCGTGGTCGGGAAGTTGTGGGTTTCCGCTTTTAGGGATAATACGGAATCAAATTCCTTTTCTTCGTAAAAGTCGGGTTTGTCAGCTGTTTTTGGTGCAAACTGAATCGCTTTTGGCCCTTTTATGAAAGCAACATTGTCTTTGTATGCAGAAACAATATCGTTTGGATTCGCTTCGGATGTCTTCTTAATCAATTTGAATAGGGAAGAGGGTTTTTCTTCTCCATCAATCACGAAAGTTCCGTTGAAAATTTTGTGTCTACAGTGCTCGGAATTTACCTGACTGAATCCAAACACCTCGGAATCCGTCAACTTGCGTCCCAATTTTTTGGCCAAACCTTCCAAGTAGGCAACTTCTTCCTCGCTTAACGCCAATCCCTCTTTTTCGTTGTAAGAGGCAATGTCATCAATCTCTTGAATGGCTTCTGGAACAATATTTATGGTGAAAATATCTTGTCCTAAAGACTTGTATTTTTGAGATAGCATTGGGTCAAAATCGGCGAAATCCTCAGATACAGCATGGAATTCCTCAATTCTGATGATGCCGGTGATGCCCATGTTTTGGGTGATTTCGGTGGCATTGGTACTCCACGGGGTGACCATGGCTGCACGTGGCCCAACAAAAAAGGCGTCGAGTGACGCCGCTTCTATCTTAGGCTGGTTGCCAAACAACCAAGTCAGTTTGTTACTATCTTCCTGTGCGATTTCCTGAGCGGTTTGGACGGCAAAAACCTTAGTAGCCTTGTCCCCAAAAAAATGGATCATACAATCTTTGCGTTGAACGGTTTAAGAAAGTGCAAAAATACGATTTTGCTGCGTATTTCGTCCTACCAAAAAAGGGTTTTGTTAACGAAGTGCTGTTGATAGTATGTATGGTTGAAAAAATAGGGCAATAAAATTTATTAATTCACCAAAAGTGTTTTTGCAGAATCAATTTTAAAGCGAGGATTAAACTTGTTTTCCTATCTTAGGAGAATTATAGCTAACTCAAAACCAACCTTATGAAAACAACCAAAATCCTGTTATCTGGGATATTGCTTTTCGCCGGTGTTGCAACCGCCACCGCACAAAAAAAGTACTCCAAAAGTCAAGTCAAAAAATTCAAGGCCGAAGTAGAGGCCATAGTGGAAGCCAATAAAAAGCAGACACAAGTAATGGTCGATAAAATTTTCAGCTTTGCTGAACTCGGTTTTCAAGAAGAAGAGAGTTCCAAATACCTTACGGGCATCTTGGAAGAAAACGGTTTCGCCATTGAGCATTCCATTTCCAATATTCCAACAGCATGGTTTGCTACGTGGAGCAATGGCGATGGCCCTGTAATCGCGTTGGGAAGTGATGTGGACTGTATTCCAAAAGCATCGCAAACCCCTGGGGTTGCCTATCACAAACCCTTAGTGGACGGTGCACCTGGACATGGCGAAGGACACAATGCAGGTATTCCTTTGAACATTACTTCTGCTCTTGCCGTAAAGGAAGTAATGGAAAAAGAAGGAATCGGAGGCACCTTGATTCTATGGCCTGGTATTGCCGAGGAATTGGTGGCTGCCAAAGCATGGTATGTGCGCGATGGCCTGTTTGATAAAATAGACATGTGTATTTTCACTCACGTTAGCAGTAATTTAAGTGTTTCTTGGGGACCTACCCGTGGAACGGGATTAATTTCTGTAGAATATATGTTTGAAGGTGAGGCCGCCCACTCGGCAGGAGCACCGTGGAGGGGTAGAAGTGCCTTGGATGCTGCAGAACTAATGAATGTGGGGTGGAATTACAAGCGAGAGCACTTGCACCCATTGAAGCGTTCCCACTCCATTTTTACCGACTCTGGTGACCAACCCAATGTTGTGCCTTCCAAAGCAGGTATTTGGTTCTATTTTAGGGATGTAACTTATGAGGGAATTATGGAAATGTACGCAGAGGCCAACGATATTGCTAAAGGCGCTGCCATGATGACCGGAACTACAATGACATCTAGAGTACTGGGTACAGCTTGGCCAAGACACTATAACAAGGTGATTGCCGAGACCATGTACGAGAACATTAAGCAAGTTGGATTGCCTACTTGGTCTGAAGCAGATCAAAAATTGGCCAAAGCAGTGCAAACCGAAGTGGAATCCAGAAAAATTGAAGGATTACCCACCGAGCTTTCAGAGATTGGCCTTCCTGTATTGGAACCTGTAAGTGGTGGTTCTGATGATATTGGTGATATTTCTTGGAAAGTTCCTACGGTTACCATGCGTTTCCCATCCAATATTCCAGGATTGCCCGGTCACCATTGGGCCAATGCCATAGCCATGGCAACGCCGATTGCGCATAAAGGGGCTACAGCTGGGGCCAAAGCTGAGGCGATGACCATTATGGATTTCTTGCTAAAACCTGAATTATTGACCCAAGCCTGGGATTATTTCAACAATGAGCAGACCAAGGAAACCAAGTACGAGCCTATGATTTCTGCGGATGATATGCCTCCAACATTCTTGAACAAAGACAAGCAAGATATGTTTAGACCTGCTCTGGAGAAATTTTACTACGATGAAACCAAATACGATAGTTATTTGGAGCAGTTGGGTGTTGAATATCCTACGGTGAAACAATAATGGAATAATTTGTCACATCGAGCGGAGTTGGGATGTTTATTGCGTTCTCGACTGCGCTCGAACTGACAACATCATAGGTTTTTTGTTTAGATTCTTCAGTCGTTGCACTCCTTCAGAATGACAATAAATCTAAGAATCAATAAATCCAATTTTCTTGCCGTCTAACAATGTACTGTTTGACTCGAAGTATCTCGAAGTTCCTCAAATTCCCACGAATATATAAGTGGTTGTAAATCTGATTTTTTCCTGATAGTAGTTGAGGTTTAATTGCGTTCTCGACTGCGCTCGAACTGACAATTTCCTGTATCATCTATAGATTCTTCAGTCGCTGCGCTCCTTCAGAATGACAATAAATCTAAGAATCAATAAATCCAATTTTCTTGCCGTCTAACATTGTACTGTTTGACTCGAAGTATCTCGAAGTTCCTCAAATTCCCTCGAATATATAAATGGATGTCATTCTGAGTCGTTGCCTGAGCGTAGTCAAAGGCAAGCGAAGAATCTTTTACGCTCAGCATCCGTAAGAAATAAAATTATTTTACCCGCTACTCTTACAATTCAAAATTGTCATTCTGAGTGAAAGGAAGAATCTAACAATCCAAGAATCTGTTGGTTGACACGAATTTCACGAATTCTCTCGAAAAAAATCTAGATTACTCTCGATGTGACAATACTTTATTTCTATTCGTTTAGATTCTTCAGTCGTTTCACTCCTTCAGAATGACAAAAATCTAAGAATCAAAAAATCCAACAATCTAGCAATCCAAGATTACGCTTTCTTCTTCAACAAGGCCATATAAAATCCATCAAATCCCGTTTCGGAAGCGAATACGTTTCGTTCTTTTACAAATTCAAAGTCTTTTCCGTTTTCGGATTCCAAAAACTTTTTGACTTGCTCTGAATTTTCTTGAGGTAAAATAGAGCAGGTGGCATAGACCATTTGTCCGCCTTTTTTCACCATTTTGCTGTAGTTCTGAAGAATATCTTGCTGAACTCCCATAATGCGGTCCACAAATTCTGGCTCCAATTTCCATTTGGAATCTGGATTTCTTTTGATTACGCCCAATCCAGAGCAGGGTGCATCCAACAACAATCTATCGGCACTGTTGTGCAGTTTTTTGATCACTTTGTTGGAATCAATTACTCTGGTTTCCACATTGTGTACCCCATTGCGTCGGGCTCTTTTTTTGAGCTTTTTCAATTTACTTTCATAAATATCCAAAGCAATCAATTGCCCTTTGTTTTTCATTTGGGAAGCCAAATGCAATGTTTTTCCGCCAGCTCCTGCACAGGCATCAATGACTCTTTGCCCGGGTTCTACTTCCAAAAATGGAGCTACCAATTGGGAGGAGGCATCTTGTACTTCAAAAAGACCATCCTTAAAAGATTGGGTCACAAAAACGTTTTGACGCTCTTTGAGTTTTAGGGCATCGGGATAGTCCTTTAAGGTTTCGGTTTCAATCCCCTCTTTGGACAAAAATGTTTTAAGCTGAGGTTTTGGAACTTTGAGCGTATTGGTACGAAGAATTACTTCGGCCTGTTGGTTTTGTGCAGCTATTTCCTTGGTCCACAATTCAGAACCCAAAGATTTTTCTCCTAGCTCATCCATCCAATCGGGAATGGACTCCCTGTATTTTCGAATTTTGGAAAGTTCATCGAACCGCCCTTTAATGCGTCGTTCTGGTGTGCCCTCCAATTGTTTCCAATCTGGAATTCGAACACCACGCAACACACACCAAACCCCGAATAATCGAAATAATTGTTCTCGACTGTAGGGTTCGTGTACTTCGGCAATTTCTGAGTACAAGCGTTTCCAACGAACAATTTCGTAGGTGGTCTCGGCGATAAAACCTCGGTCTCTGGAACCCCATCGCTTATCGTACCGCAATACTTTTTCAATCACTTTATCAGCATATTCCCCTTCATTAAAAATCATGTGAAGGGCATCAATTACGGCAAATACCAAGTTTCTGTGTAAACGCATCATATCAAATAAGGTTGCAAAGGTATGATTTCTGCTTACTTTTGGGGGAAAATAAATACAATGAGGTATATCCTTCCCCTTTTTGCCGTGCTGGTTTTGTTTTCTTGTGCTAAAGAAGTTAAAAAACAACCTTTTAAAACGCTGAGTGTCACCCCGGTCTTTGAAGATTCGGTAAGTATACGTGCCATTACTTTTTTGGACAGCAGAACGTTGGCCTTTGCGGGCAGCAACGGTGTGTATGGCACTGTAGATGTGAACTCTGGACAAGTGCGAAGCAATATTCAAACGTATGATTCCCTAACGCCGAGTTTTAGGGCCGTGGGACATACCTCGAAGGATTTTTTCATGCTTTCGATTGAAAGTCCAGCTTTGCTGTATAAAACAGGGGACCAAGGAAAAATGGAGGTGGTTTACAAAGAAGAGGGCGAGGGCGTTTTTTATGATAGCCTTACTTTTTGGAACGACTTGGAGGGAATTGCCGTTGGCGATACGGTGGATGGTTGTCTTTCGATCATCATCACGAGGGACGGTGGAAATTCTTGGACCAAAATACCTTGTTCGGAATTGCCAGAAGGTGTTGACGGAGAAGGTGCTTTTGCGGCAAGTAACAGTAATATTGCCGTGCAGGGCGATAAGGCTTGGATTGGCACCACGGAAGGGCGAGTTTATTTTTCTGCGGATAAAGGAGCAACTTGGCATATTCAGGAAACCCCGATTATTGCCAGTGAACCTACCCAAGGCATTTATTCCATGGCTTTTTTTAATGAAACTTTAGGGGTTGCAATTGGCGGGGATTATACGAAACCAAGTTCAAGGGTAAAGAATAAAATAAAGACCACGGATGGTGGAAAAACGTGGCAATTGATTGCGGACGGACAGGAGCCGGGCTATAAAAGTTGTGTGCAGTTTGTGCCCCATTCGGAAGGAAATGCCTTGGTCGCCGTTGGGTTTACCGGAATTTCCTATTCTGCTGATGGGGGTGAAAGCTGGAAACAGCTTAGTGAGGAACCTTTTTTTACGCTTCGTTTTTTGAATGACTCCACCGCTTTTGCGGCAGGCAGCAAGCGAATTGCCAAGCTGGATTTTAAATAAAAAGAGCGGCGATTGCCGCCGCTCCTCAACAAACTAACTAAACACAAAAAAGTCAGAAAATCAAATTTGATTTTCTGACTTTTACAGGGCTCATTCTATTACTTCAACTTAGATTCTAATTCCAATCTTAAAATGAGTCTGTGTAAATGCAGCCCAAGTAGAGTTCTGTGCTTCCAAAACTTCTAAACCTGGTGCCGGTAATTGCTGGCTACGGGCGTGGATAAATGTCAATGGACGTACTTCAAAACCGATATACAGTCCTTTGAGCAAATAAAAATCCGCACCACCTACCAATTGAAAGCCAAATCCATGTGTTGTAGCTTGGCGTGCCCCAACATCGTAAATGAGTGGTTCGTTGATATCATCTACATCATAGGAACCCGAATAGATCACGGTAGGATCGTATTGGGTGGTGTTGGCGTAGTAATAATTTAGGTTAAGACCCACATAAGGTGATAAACGGTTGAACCTCGATGGAAAATGGTATTCCCCACCTGCGGTTAAATACAACTCGGTGATTTTATCCTCTTCGATGGAGGAGTAATGTGGAATCCAAACCGCATTGGAGGAATTGGGATCGTTGCCTGGCACCAAATCACCATTTTCGTCTTCATGGAATTGTTGCATGTTTTGAAGTGCCGGCGTACTGCGGTGCAAAAAGCCCCCTACCAATTTTACAGCGATGTTGTCCATGATAAAATAACGGGCCTCACCACCGGCAATGTTGGTAATGTTGTTGGTGTTGTTGCTTACCGTATTGGCATAGGGAGCGTTTCCATAAAGGGTCCATTGGGAATTGCTTCCTGGTTGAATGGGCACATTTACGTTGGTCATAAAATTGCCCCTACCAAAAAGGATGGCCCCGGTAAAATCGCCTTTTTTTGGCGTATAGTCCACGGAGGAACCGTCGGTATCGATGCTGCCGCTGGTCTGTGCTTGGGCCAGACCCAAACTCAACAACGCAACGCAGCATATGGTTATGTATTTTTTCATATGATTTCTTCTTTAGGAAATTTTATGGGTTACTGGTTATGTTAAGGGCAGTGCGCGCTTGGCGTGCACTGCCCCAAACTCTTTATTTTCTCTAAAGATTATGATGCATCCTGTGATGCCAAGGCATCGTTATAGGCTGCCAAATACCCAGCGGCCAAGGCCATATAGGCTTCATACTCGGCATTTAGGTTTGCCAAATGCTCTTCTTCAACGGCAATAGCTGCCAACCATTCGGTTTCGCTGATGGTGTTGTCGTCCAACATTTTTGCTTTTTGCTCCAAGGTAATCTCGGTATCTTCTATATCGTCCCTTAGGTCTTCGATACTTTCATTGATAGCTTCCAACTGGCCTTCCAATACGTCCAATACATCCCAAAGTTCACCTATATTGTTATCGATTACCCAGTATTGGTCCCATAATCCGTTAACCACATCTTGGGCGGCCTCTGCATCGTCTTCCAATTGTACCAAACTGGAAACAGCAGTATCGTAGTCGGCTTGTAAGTTGGCTACATCTTGTTGCTCATCGCCCAAGGTTTCTTGCAATTGGGCCAAATCATCGTTTAGGTCGGCCAAATCGTTGTTTGCTGTTACAATATTTGCTTCTAGGTTGTCAACAGCTGCTTGGGCTGCATCCCTTACAAATAAGGCAGCATCGTAGGTGTTCTGTGGGCCTGCAGCATCGGTTTCGGCATCGTTCAATGCAGCATTCGCATCGTTGGTTGCAGCAATGGCGGCATCCAAATCGGCTTGCGCAGCGTCCAATTCTGCTTGTGTAGCGTTACCGTTGTTAAAATCGTTCAATACAATATTATAGTCGATCTGTGCTTGGTATTCAGCATTTTGTGCCGCATTCAAATCAGCTTCTGCTGCGCCTATGGCCGCTAAGTATGGGGCCAAAGCAGTGGTGGCGTTGTTTAAAGCGTTTTGTGCCGTGGTTGCTGCCGTGTTGGCATCTATTAAGTCGATTTCGAACATTGCGATTTCGTCTTGTTTTGCGGCAATTTCAGCTTCTTTGTCGGCAATGTCTCCTTCGGCACCTGCAATATCACTAACTTGAGCTTCGTAATCCTCAATAAGGTCTTGGGCATCACCTAAGGCATCCCAACCGGCATCGGCAGCTTGTTGAGCTTTTACAATTTCTACCTGCAGGGCGGCCTTGTCGTTTTCGTAGCCTTGTAGCGTTCCCCAGATTTCGGCTATTTCGGTCTGTGCGGAGGACGGATCCGCCTCTACACCTTCCAAGATGACCAAAGCAGCTTGTTGTGCTGCCAGGGTGGCTTCTAGTTTGTCCAAATCGCGTTGGATGATCTTAGATGCCAATTCAAAGGATATTAAATTTTCTTCTTCAATAGTAGGGTCTTGGGCTCCGATCAATTGTTGCATCTCGGCAATAAGGGCCTCTTGTTCAATTTTATCGCCTTGCACACTAACTGCATCACCCAGGGCACCAGTATACAAGTCGAGCAAATCTGCGGCTTGTTCCAATCCTTGGGTTCTAAGATATAATTCCAACGAATCAGAATATTTCTGAGCTTCTAAGTTGGCCAATGCGATGGCTGAAGCATTTTTGGCAGCTGCCAACTCTATTTCAAGTTCTGTTAGGGCATTGTCCAAACGTTGTTTTTCCACTCTTTCGTTGAAGAGGTCTACTTGGGTCTGTCGTAGTGCCGCTACTTCTTCGGACACTTCGGGTTTGCTGCACGCGGTAAATAAAGTAGGTACTGCTACCATGGCAACGATAAGGGGTCTTACAAATTTTTTCATTTTAAATTTTTATGATTAATAATAATTTTCTTTTTGGTGGAAAATTGGGCGAATGCCAGACATTTTCATAGCAACCAAAAAAATGAATGATTTAGCGGCAATACTAGGCATCTTTTTTAGGTGGGAACGGAGGCGTTTGATGAATGCCCCTTTTGAATTGATGGATTTGGGGTTTGAATTGATGGAGGTTGGCCGAGAATTGATGGATTTGGGTTTTGGATTGATGGATTTGGCGCACAGACTGGTTTGACTTTGGGTAGGGATGAGGGGTGAAAAGTGAAAGGTGAAGGGTGAAGGGTGAAAGGTGAAAGGTGAAGGGTGAAAGGTGAAGGGTGAAGGGTGAAAGGTGAAGGGTGAAGGGTGAAGGGTGAAGGGTGAAGGCTGGGAGGAATCAAAGTGCAAGTGCAAGTGCAAAATGTAGGGAGTGATTCCTTCTAATTATTCAAAAAAACTAGCAATCCAATTATCTAAGAATCCAGAGTCAAGAGACAAGAGACAAGAGCCTAGACTAGAGTGAAAAGTGAAGGGTGAAGGGTGAAAGGTGAAGGGTGAAGGGTGAAGGGTTGATGGTTGGGAGGGATCAAAAGTTCAAGTTCAAGTTCAAGTTCAAGTGCAAGATGTAGGGAGTGATTCATTTTAATTATTCGAAAAATCTAACAATCCAATTATCTAAGAAACCCGAGTCAAGAGTCAAGAGTCAAGAGACAAGAGCCAGGAGTCAAGACTAGGGGGGATAAGTGAAAAGTGAAAGGTGAAGGGTGAAAGGTGAAAGGTGAAAGGTGAAAGGTGAAAGGTGAAGGGTGAAGGGTGAAGGGTGAAGGGTGAAAAGTTAAGGGTGATGGTTGGGGGGAATCAAAGTGCAAGTGCAAGTTCAAGTTCAGTTGCAAGTGCAAGTTCAAGTGCAAGATGTAGGGAGTGATTCCTTCTAATTATTCGAAAAATCTAGCAATCCAATTATCTAAGAATCCAACTATCCAAGTATCTAATTATTGACACTAATTTCTCGAATGGTCTCGAATGATTTAGTCATCCAATATTCCAATTATTTAAGAATCCAGTAATCGAATTCACTATGAGGTAAACGACTGCATTTCTACCAATTTCTTGTAGTTTTTGGCCGTTTTCATGAGTTGGTCGTGGGTGCCTTGCTCTACAATCTCGCCTTTGTTCATCACCACAATGGTGTCTGCATTTTGGATGGTGGATAGTCGGTGCGCAATAACGATGGAGGTACGGTTTTGCATCATTTTTTCCAATGCGTCCTGCACCAAACGTTCACTTTCGGTGTCCAAAGCCGAAGTGGCTTCGTCCAAAATCATGATGGGCGGATTTTTAAGCACGGCCCTTGCAATGGAAAGTCGTTGTTTTTGTCCGCCACTGAGTTTGTTTCCACCATCGCCAATATTGGTGTCGTAACCGTGGGGCAAATCCATAATGAATTCATGGGCATTGGCTACTTTGGCCGCTTCTATAATCTCCTCCATGGTCGCATTCTCTTTACCGAGGGCGATATTGTTTTTTACGGAATCGTTGAACAAAATGGAATCTTGGGTCACCAAGCCCATCAATCCACGAAGTGATTTTTTGGTGATGTCCTTAATGTTGGTGCCATCGATCAATATTTCACCTTTGTTCACATCGTAAAAACGGGTCACCAAATTGGCCACAGTACTTTTTCCGCTTCCTGATTGCCCCACCAAGGCCACGGTTTTTCCTTTTTCAACCTTTAGGTTGAAGTTTTTTAGTACGTAATCGTCTTCATAACGGAAGCCTACGTGGTTCAATTCAATGGCGGTATTGAAATCGGTTTTTTCCAGTGCGCCCTCTTTATTTTTGATTGGATTTTCGGTTTCCAAAATTTCAAGGACACGTTCCGCTGCGGCATTTCCTTTTTTAACTCCGTAAGAGGCTTTGCTGATGGCTTTGGCAGGGGTTAAAATGTTGTAAGCCAAACTCATATAGGCAATAAAGGATGATGCATCCAAAGTTTTATCGACCAAAACCATTTTGCCGCCAAACCAAAGTAGTACACCAATTACCAAAATCCCAAGAAACTCCCCTGTAGGTGACGCAAGATTTTGACGGTTTAGCAAAGAGTTGGAGAATTTGAAAAAACGTGTGGTGGAAGTCTTAAATGTTTTATAGAACTTGGATTCTGAATTAAAGGCTTTGATGACACGAAGACCTCCCAATGTTTCTTCCACAATGGATAAAAATTCACCTTGTTCTTTCTGTACTCGGTCCGATTTCTTTTTCAAGGATTTTCCAATGCGAGAAATGATCATCCCAGCTATTGGCATAAAAATGAAAACAAAAATGGTGAGCTTTGCACTAATACCGAACATGACGATAATAGTAAAAAAAATGGTCAAAGGTTCGCGAACGATCAATTCCAAAATGGACAGAAAAGAATGTTGAATTTCCAAAACATCGGAAGTGATCCTCGCAATTACATCCCCTTTTCGTTTTTCAGAAAAGAAAGAAATGGGCAGGTCCACAATTTTCTCATACATTTTATTTCGAATGTCTTTCAATACTCCATTTCGTAAAAAAGTGATGAAATACATCGCTAAATAGTTGAAGATGTTTTTCATTAAGAACAATGCAAGTACAAGTGCAAGTACAAGCACCAATCCTTTCATATCATCGTCACCGGAATAGGCTGTAACCTTATAATTGATGTATTCTTGAAGATAGTCCTTCAACTGCCCCATTCTTTGATAAGAGGGTTTGGTATAGATTTTCTCTTCTGGCTTAAAAAGTACATCCAGCATTGGAATCAGTGCCGCAAAAGATAACGCACTAAACAGGGCATATAAGATGTTAAAGAATATATTCAAAAAACCATATTTACGGTAAGGTCCCGCAAATTGGAGGATTTTCTTAAAGTAGTTCATTCACTATAAATTCAGCTCGGATAGGATCCCTTCAATCTTGGTTTCCAACTGCGAATTTACGGAATAATAATCGGCTGCCTTGTCCAATTTTGCATTTGTGCTGATATAGAACTTAACCTTGGGTTCCGTACCGCTGGGTCGGGCTGCGATTCGGGTGCCATCTTCGGTTTCGTAGATCAGCACGTTCGATTTCGGAATATTGATGGGTTTTTCTTCTCCCGTCTGTACATTTTTGGCAGTTGAAGTGTTATAATCCTCTATCCAAAGTAACTTGGAACCTTGTACCGATTCCACTGGGTTTTCTTTGAAATCTTTCAGCATTTGCTTTATTTCCTCGGCACCGCTCATTCCTTTTTTGGTCAGGGAAATCAATTTTTCCTTGTAGAATCCGAACTGTACGTAGGCATCAATCAAATCCTTATAAAAAGAACTGCCATTGGCTTTGGCACTGGCTGCAATTTCACAGGCGAGTAGGGTAGAGGTTACGGCATCTTTATCGCGGACAAAATCACCTACCATGTACCCAAAACTTTCCTCGCCACCACCAATAAAGGTGGAGCTTGGGAAATCCTTAATCATTTTACCGATCCATTTGAACCCTGTCAATGCAGTTTTAAACTCCACGCCGTAGGCATTTGCCATTTGTTCCATCATTGGGGTGGAAACAATGGTCGTGGCAATAAATTCGTTGCCCTTAAATCCTTTTTCCTTGTATTGGTCCAAAAGGAATTTGGTCATCAGCACCATGGTCTGGTTGCCATTGAGCAATTCCATTTTTCCTTCCAAATTGCGTACGGCAATGCCCAAACGGTCACTGTCTGGGTCGGTTCCCACCACCATATCGGCACCGATTTCCTCGGCTTTTTCAATGGCTATTTTAAGTGCAGCCGGTTCTTCCGGGTTTGGAGATTCCACGGTAGGGAAGTCGCCATCGGGCTCTGCTTGCTCTTCTATAATGGTTACGTTGTTGTATCCAGCGCGTTTCAACACTTCAGGTATAGCCGTTATGGAAGTTCCGTGGAGCGAGGTGAAAACGATTTTAAAATCGTCTTTTCCTTTGGCGTCAAAATTTCCATTCCTGACCGAGGCATCAAAAAAGGCTTCATCTACTTCTTCATCTATTAAATGAATCAAGTGTTCATCTTTGTCAAATTTGATATCCTCGAAAGAAAGTGCATTGATTTCAGCGATAATCTCTCCATCCTGTGGAGGAACAATCTGCCCGCCATCGGCCCAATATACTTTGTATCCGTTATATTCTGGCGGATTGTGCGATGCTGTGAGAACGATACCAGCATGACAACCCAAATGTTTTACCGCAAATGAGAGTTCAGGCGTGGTTCTTAAATCAGAAAACAGATAGACACGAATGCCATTAGCGGAGAAAACTTCTGCAACTGTTTTGGCCAATGTTTTGGAATTGTGGCGGCAGTCGTAGGCAATCACCACTTTAATATCACTATCGGAATATGTTTTTTTAAGGTAATTACTCAACCCTTGGGTGTTTTTTCCCAGGGTGTATTTGTTGATCCTATTGGTGCCCACGCCCATAACACCGCGCATTCCTCCTGTACCAAATTCCAAATCCTTATAAAAACGATCTTTTAGTTCTTCAGGGTCGTTATCGATAAGGTGTTGAATTTCTTTTTTGGTATCGGCATCAAAAAAATCTGTGAGCCAGGTCTGTGCAGTTTTGGTAATGGATTCCATAGTGTTTTATGCTAATTTATTGGCTTAAAAATACAAAGATTATAAGGTTTGACTAAGCGCTACACATTAATTTTATCGGAGATCTTGTAGCGTGTGTCGTTTTTTCGGGAGCGCACCATGATTTCTCCCAAGAAACCAGCCAAAAACAATTGTGTTCCTATGATCATGGCAGTCAATGCTATATAAAATTGAGGGCGTTGGGTAATCAATCTACCTAAAGGATTCAAGAATAATTTATCTACCCCAAGGTAAATGGCAAATCCAAAACCAACAAAAAACATGAGCACACCCAAGGCGCCAAACAGGTGCATGGGCCTACGCCCGAATTTAGAAACAAACCAAATGGTGATCAAATCCAAAAATCCATTGATAAAACGATCTACACCGAATTTGGTGGAACCGTATTTTCTAGCTTGATGCTGCACCACTTTTTCCGAAATATTGGTGTAACCGGCATTTTTGGCCAAAACTGGAATGTATCGGTGCATTTCACCAGATACTTCTATGGTTTTGATTACATGATGATCAAAAGCCTTTAATCCACAGTTAAAGTCATGCAATTTTACCCCAGAAGTTTTCCGAGCTGCCCAATTGAACAGTTTGGAAGGGATATTTTTTGCGATTACCGAATCGTAACGCTTCTTTTTCCAACCCGAAACCACATGATAGCCTTCTTGGGTGATCATTTGGTACAGTTCAGGGATTTCTTCGGGGTTATCTTGCAGGTCGGCATCCATGGTGATGACCACCTCGCCCTGAGCTGCCTTAAAACCGGCATGCAAGGCTTGTGATTTTCCGAAATTCTTTAAAAACCGAATGGCTTTTACGTTGGGGTTGACTTGGGAAAGCTCCGAAATGGTTTTCCAGGAACCATCGGTGCTACCGTCGTCTATAAAAAGGACTTCATAAGAAAAATGATTGGATTGCATAACATGTACAATCCAATCATGAAGTTCTTTAAGCGATTCTTGCTCGTTGAGTAAAGGAATTACAATGGAAATCTGCATTGCTTGTTTCTCGAATTCCTTTCAAAAGTAGTATTTTTTGTTTTAGTATTCAGGTTGCGATTTTTTCAAGATAAGTCCTGTGATAAGTCCCAAGACCAAACCGATGACACTGTTCATGATCAAAACCACTGGATATTGTATCCATGCAAAACCTTTTTGCATTTCCACACCTTGTTGCCATTGTTCCTCAGTCATGTTAGGATTGTTGGCCATTGCCTTTGGTTTGGCCAATTCCATCGCTTTGTCCATAAAATCGGGTTCGATATAGTGCGTGAGCACGTATTGATAAATCAAAGAAATGATGGTGCCCACCAAGGCGAGCCCTACAGCAACTTTTAGGGCATCCGAAATTTTTAAGAAGCCCCCATTGGCCTTTTTAAAGGCATTTACCGCAAAAAATACAATGGCCGCCATAATCACTATGGAAATTACAATGACCGCAGTACTTGTTTCATAATGCATTTTTTGGGTGTACAGCATTACGCCGAACACAACGGATATAACGCCTAACAGCACCCCGTAGTTAAGCGCAAATTTTCCTGTTTTAACTTGTTGTTCTTCCATTTTTTTTAAAGTTTATGTTGATTGCAATTGGTTAGTGTAGGATGTAGTAAATTTGTTACAGATAAAATTAGTTTTTATTTTTAGGTAATTTATTGTTGGAGGATTAAAAGAATTCATTAAATTTGCAGCCTGAAAATTCAGAGATTAAGTATTTTAGACGATGAGAAAAGATATACACCCAGAAAACTATAGATTGGTTGCTTTTAAGGACATGTCAAACGAAGATGTGTTCATCACCAAGTCCACAGCAGAAGCTAAAGAGACCATCACCGTTGATGGAGTTGAATATCCTTTGGTGAAGTTGGAAATTTCTAGAACCTCCCATCCATTCTACACCGGTAAAACCAAATTGGTCGATACTGCTGGTAGAATTGATAAGTTCAAGAACAAATACAAAAAGTTCAGTAAAGAAGAGAAGGAGACCGAGTAGGTTGCACTTTTCAACGAAATATAGGAACGCCCTCGATAATTGTCGGGGGCGTTTTTTAATTTTATACCCTAACACTGCGCTATGAACTATATTCTTTCGGACGGTTACCACCGCGAAGACCTTTATCCGTTTACGTTTACCCGACCCGTTGCTGAAATTCGAACCGGGATTTTGACCATCAGTGAAAAATGGGAAAAGTGGTTGGGTTCATCGGTGAGTTTTAAGACCGAAGAATACCTGTCTGAGAAATTTCCATTGACAGTGGCTGCCGAAAATATAGTGATCAATAGCAGTTATTTGCCAAATATATCTCTGGTGAAAGCTGTTAAAGGTTTACAATTGGGTGAAGCCTTAATGGATGGCGAAGCATATATTGCTTATGCAACCGCAGAACCTAAAATTGCTTTTGATGCCTCAAAATTCAAAATAAGCAATTTTGACAACGAGGTGTTGACCATTAAACATACCTGGGACATCTTTTCCAAGAATGCAGCCGCTTTGCAGGCGGATTTTGATTTGTTGACGGAAGGAAGAACCAGCCAACCCATATCCAATACCAACCAAGTAGCAAATCCTGAAAACATTTTTATCGAGGAAGGCGCATCGGTGGAGTTCTGTATTTTGAACGCGACCACAGGACCCATTTATATTGGCAAAAACGCCTTGATGATGGAAGGTTGTATGGTGCGTGGTGGTTTAGCGCTTTGCGAAAATGCAATATTGAAAATGGGCGCCAAAATTTACGGAGCCGTAACTGCTGGACCTGGTTGTAAATTGGGTGGTGAAGTGAACAATGCTGTTTTGTTCGCTAATTCCAACAAAGGTCACGATGGTTTTCTTGGAAATTCTGTGTTAGGGGAGTGGTGCAACATAGGGGCCGACACCAACACTTCCAATCTAAAGAACAACTATGCCGAAGTTCGACTTTGGAACTACAAGACAGGTGGCTTTGCCAGAACAGGATTACAGTTTTGTGGTCTAATGATGGGCGACCACAGTAAATGTGGTATCAACGTGATGTTCAACACTGGAACTGTGGTAGGGGTTAGTGCCAATATTTTTGGGAGTGGCTTCCCCAGAAACTTTATTCCGAGTTACAGTTGGGGTGGAGCAACGGCGGGTTACACTACCTTTAAAACCAACAAAGCCTTTGAAGTGGCCACGGCCATGATGAAACGTCGGAATATGGAGTTTGATGAAACAGAGGCCAAAATTTTGGAGCACGTTTTTGAGTTTACCCAAAAGTGGCGGAATTTTTAATGGATTTATAAGTACTTTGAAATAATACAGTCGGCACTAATTCTAATTTCTTTTTTGATTTTTTGGATGTTCAGCAACCGTTCTTTTGAATCCAAATTGCCATAATAATCAATAAAATGTTTTTCAAACAGCATACCATTGTGGAACTCCTTTGTGGTTTTCCACTCTTCATAAGCAGTGGAAAAATCCAATGTAGGTTGTTGATGGGTCGTATTCTTATCAATCAAATAAAATTCTTCTCCCAGCTTTAATCTTTTCTTTCTTTTAGACTTGATTGAAGTTAATTTATATCTGTAATAAAGAGTTTTATTTATTGAGGTATCTTTCAATTGAACAAATTCATGATTCTTGGTTTGCTGCTCCGTATAAGGATTGATATATGAAGAAATCAATTTACAGGCTATGGTTAAAAATGAAGAGGCTTCAAAATCAGATTTTGATACACTTACATTAAAAGTAACACCCCTATAATCCTTAAAGTCCAAGAGATATAGTCCATTATCCAATTCCTTAAGAATACATAGATAACTGTTATCTCGTGAATTGGTTAAATACACTTTTTTATACGTAATATCCTTATCTATAAAGGTCCTGTTTTTAATTTCAATTGTGTCCTTAAAATGGGTTACTTCATAGGTTGCCAATTGGTCAAACACATAAGTTTTCTGGGAATAGCCAAAAGTGAAAACAAAAAAAACAAAGAGGCATAGAAATACTTTCATGGCACTGAGGTTCGATGAAACCGTTTGGTTTTCTATTTAAATGAAATAGAAAAGTAGAGATTACTTTAATAATCAAACCATTATGGTGATGAAATGCCCAAAAATTAGTCCAATTTCCCCATCAAACCCCAACCATTCGCTTTGTCAATCACCACACAATGCAAGGTGTTGGCACCTTTTTTAAGATGTAACGGTATTTTATTGGCAGATAGCCCCAAATGGCCCTGAAACTGGTTGTTTTTGGACCGAAAGGTATTGTTACCGTAAAAAATGGGCTCTCCATTTAAATACACCACAATCTTATCACTGTAATCAAATGAGAACAATTTGGTTTGTTCTGTTTCCACGGAAATTGTAGTCGAAGCAACCGTAAAAGCTTCTTGGTTGGCTTCAAAATTACCAGTACTTGGTTTTACCAAATATTTGGAGATTGGGAGCATTCCCGACGGCTCTGTGAACGCTGTGGTAGTTTTTGCTTTTTCAAATTCATTGAAAACAACCTGCCCTTCAACATACGGTTTGGCTTGGGTGAGTTGCCATTCCGAAATAATGCCTTCAGCAGGAGTAATTATCGGGTAGGGTTCTTTAACTAAAGCATCCCCTGTTTTTTTGATGGAAATATTGGAAAAACGATTGCCGAACAATGCCCAAACACCGATTTCACCATTTAGATTGCCCGATTTTAAGTTATCTACCTGCAATACTTGTTCTCCATTCACAAAAACGGTTGCAGTCAAATTTTCCACCTTGATGCGAAGTTGGTTCCAACCGTGATGTGCAAAAGTGACCTGCGCTTGATGTTCTGGATACAATTGCCAATTGCTTTCCCCGTGATAGGTGGGCGTATATTGCACAGCATCCACTTGATTCGATTTATGCATGCGCAGGTAGACCTCCTCAAAGTTTTGATCTTGTTTTCGGAACAAAAACCCTGCAAAACTACGCTTGGTGTTGGCATAGACCTCCATTTCCAACTCACCGTTTGAAAATGCAATGTTGTTGGCATAAGCCTTACCGTTCAAAACCATGGTGGGACGGCCGTCAAAAAATTCGAATACCATCTGCCCCCCTTTTTCAACGGTCCAATGTTCTTCTTGTAATGGAATATTTTGAATGGTCTGTGCGTGCAATAGCTCTGACATCCAAAGGATGCAAAGGACTAAAGGAATTCGAATAAGCATCATGTGTTCGTTTTTTGATTGCTGATTGTTGTACTCTTTGTCGATGAGAAATAATTTTCCTAACAGTAATTCGCGAAGAGGATTCGGCAATCTTTAAAACAATGGCACGCTAAGAATGACTTTGATTTGACTCTAACTTCTTTCTTTTAAAATTAAACAGGAACATGACCAAAGTGCTGAATACGAAGATAAAAAAGACAGTGGCAATTAAATCAATAAGGAATTTTGAATCCCGGTCTGCTTCCGATAGGGCCCAAAAAAGCCCACCTACCACCGTGCCAAGTCCAACACTTAAGCCAGCTAGAATGCGGTTTTTAAGGGTGTGTTCGTAAACCGTGTTGCATTGGGAACAAACAATGGGACCGTAGGCTTTTAGCCAAAACGATTTGAAAATCTGTCCCAAACTTATTTTTTGCTTACAATTTTCGCACTGTTGCATACCAAATCATTGACCCATTCCATAAGAATGCTGTTCCTCGGTACTACCTAAAATAAGGAAAAAGCATCCCAGAATGCGAAAAAATCGTGGAAACAACGTTTTTCTACTTTCAAATTAGCTTGAATTGAAGTGAATTTATTCCGCCGTCGTTGGGTCAATGATGGTGGAAACCCTACTGATCACATTGGCGGGAAAACCGCCTTGGGTGGCATGTTCCTTAATCATTTCCTCATTGGGCGCATTATAAATGCAATACACTTTGTTGCCCGTAACATAACTGTGTACCCATTGAATTTCTGGCCCCATGTTTCGCAATACCCCGCAAGAGGTTTGCGACATTCCTTGCAATTGCTCTGAAGTCAAGTCGCCAGCTCCAGGCACTTCCCTTTCGATTACATATTTTGGCATAGTGGTAAATTTTTTGATTCCTACTCGTATGGTTTTTCGGACTCACCCCGTTTTTTAAATGGTCTCTGGATTCCATTTGTACTTAACCTACAAGATATTAAAAAAAAGAAGGCGATGCTAGCTCAACTTTATCTTATTGCATTGAAAACCAATCACTTTTATTGAAATTGACCATTGGTTTCTGGTCGTTGAGAAAGTATATTCGAACCCAAATCAAGCGCGCATGCACGATATTGGACCTATTGTAAAGAAAACAAAAAGTTACAAGAGGATGTACTAAAGTTACCTTGATGAATTGGGATGGACGAAAAATGAGTTTCGTTATCGGTTTGGTATAAGAAAAGTTGCGGTTTTGTCAGCGAGGATTTTCCGCAGGAAAATCAGAAGTTGGCAAAAAGAGCAACGTACTTAGTTTAAGCCTAAAGCTAGCAATTTTTTTTATACGTTGTTGTACGCAGTATTTTATGTCATTTGAAACGACATTTTAATATCGTTAAAGTTTTTATTTTCTAAATCTGTTTTTGATAGTCCAAAATAATAAGTTCCACTTCCACCGAATTTTGTCAAATCAGAATTTGAATCATAACAGTCTAATTGTAAAAGCAATTCAAATGTTTTTGATAATTCTAATATATCATTCCATCTCTTTTTATATTCCGAACTATCAACTCCATAAAGTCCTAATTCTTTTGAAGCTAAATCATAAACAACGCTCAATTGAATTGACCTGTCGTATCCAAGAATCTGATGCATATTATCTGAATCTTGATATAATTCCTCTGTTATAAACTCCTCTGTTGGTTGATAAAAATAGAAGTATAAATCATCGTACTTTTTATTGAGTTCAAAAAATCTGTAATTCTCGTCATCTGGAATTGTATAGAATTCAAAATACTCGATTAAAGCTGTTTTGAAAGATTGATTTTCTTCAAGGTCTTCTGGGAATTCCGTTCTGATGAGATTTTCAGATTCGCTGTAGATAAATTTAAATTCTTGATTTACTCCATTAAATTCTTTCCATTTCTCATCAAGACTTAAAAAGATGTAAAAGAAACCTTTATTCGGCAAAATATTTTCTTTATCAAATCTCTTCAGTTCAGACAAATTATATTGAGCACAAAATAACATTGGAATATTATTCGCTCTTGGCCATTCAAAGTCTTTTGGCAAATCAGGTTTTCCACCAATTTTAGATTTTCCAACTTTTAAGTTTTTGTCATCACTCGCTTTTGTTTTAATTCCAACAGTTGGTCTAATCATTTTGATTAGTTTTTCCTTGTCCGCTTTTTCAATTTCGATTTCTTCCGAATTCCGAATGAATGACTTTATTTTCTCTAAATTGTTCTTTTTAAAACTAAACATTTATTTCAGCGTAATGTTTTTGGGATATTGCGTACAACGTTAAAAGATATGAATCGTTTATAATGATTTATATCGCCCGATAACGAAGTTCTGTGATTTTTTTTTAACATCTCAAGCTGCAGGATTATTGGTTTATCTATTTTTTATCAACAGTAATGCTAAGAGAAAATAAGGTGTTTATGATTAAAATAATTTTTCTAGATCTTGTAATTAGGGCACCTTGGTTTCTTCAATGATCCTGTGGATGTTTTTTTCAAGTCGTTCGTGGAAATTGAGATAATTGGTCAGGTCCCACACCTGATTTTCCATATTGTTTTCAAATTCCAAGTCTTGAAACATGCTGTGGTAATTGGTTTGCAGTTTCGATTGTTCTTCCCAATTTACAATACTGAACCGGTCAATATTTTTCATGGAGGCATTTTTTGTCAGATAAGGCAATAACAGGGTCTGGCTTACCTCATCCAAAGTGTTGTAGGCTTCTGTGATCTGTTCCAAATTACTGGACCATTCAAAAAGTAAGATCCGTAACGAATCTGAAGAAATCAGATTTAACTTTCCCGAAGAAATCAAATCCGAATACACTGCCTGACTGGGTTTGTAGATGATATAATCCAAACTTTGCGATAAAAGACTGTCAATGTTATAGGCTTCCAGGGTAGCTTCAGGTTCACCGATCAAGTTCATGACCGTTTTCGCTGCTGCTAAAAGGGCTTCGTGGTGCATTTTCGACTCTTGGAGCATTATTTTATTTTGCTCAAACTCTAAATTGAGATTCTTAACGATTTCTTTTTCATTTTTTTGGTTCGCCAAATCGTTGTTCCAATTATTGATCTTCAATGCAATCATAATTCCGATGACAACTAGAACGATTTCCCCGATGGCATACAACAGATACTTGCTGAACTTGTTTTCGGAGAGCAGTTGTTGACGGATTTTTCTAAAAAATTTGATCATGGTTGTTCCTCATAGGTCTCACATTGCGCAATCATGGCCGTAATACGCTCTTTAGCCTCTTCGTAATAACCCAACATAAACCCATTGATAAACACGCGATTGGTGATGTAATTTTCAAAATCTGGTTTTAGCAGTAGGGCTTCGTTGGTCCTGTCAAATTTGGAAGCATCTAATCGAAAGGGGCCACCGGAAAACAAATTTCTGTTAAGGGAGTTTTCCAAAAGGTAATCGAAATAATGGCTGCCCCGTTCTACATAAAAGTCGCCCCAATCCAATAAATTGGTGTAAAACGTTTCCCATTCTATCAGTAATATCTTCAGCTCTTCATTGGATAGGTTGGAGAGTTTGCCCGAGCTCTTAATATTGCTCAACGTATATAAACTGGGATCCCAAACGGACATTCTAGAGGTCATGCTCACCAAACTGTCCACCTCGGGCAAAGTACCGAACTCATAGTCGGGACCGGTATGTTCCAAAAGGGTATTACAAGCCTGAATGACACCCTGAAGCGAGAGAATATCCCCACTGAGGCTGTTCAGGTTTTTTTCAAATTCGAGTTTAAGGCTGGCAATGGTCTCCTTTTCTTGCTGGGCAAGCTTGCGGTTTTCGTTCCAGTTATTGATTTGGAGGGCAATCAGAATTCCGATCACCACCAAAATAATTTCGCCCAAGGCGTAGATCAAATATCTAGTGAATTTGTTTTCGGAAAGCAAGCGTTGCCGAATATTGCGAAAAAATCGAATCACGGAAGGTTGGTTTTCCTAAAGATATGATTTTTATGTAATTGGATAGGTCAATTTGTGTGGATGGTGAAAGAATGTATTTTAATGGACGGCGATTTAGGTTAAGCGGTTTCTAATATCGTTCCAAGTCACTAGTTGGATTTGGTGGTTTTTGAGGATTTCCCTTGTTTTTTCGCTGGTAAAAAAGTCGAAATCCTGCTGTCGCCATTTTGTCCCAAAATTGGGATGGTTAACCGTTACGCCCTGCATTTCATGTTCGTCAAAAGCAGGGTGAATCAGAATGAGGTTAATGCCCGGATTTAAATTTTCTAAAACGGATTGGTAATAAGCTGCCAACCCCTCGTTTTCAAAAGAGTTGAATTTTGCGACAAAGGTCTGGTCTATTTGAAAATCATTTGAATTCAGGTTCGCATTGGGTTCCAGTCCCACCATCTGCAACAATTGCTGGTTCACCAAAACAGGAAGGTTGTACTGTTCGCCCAAACTTTTATACACTTCAAAAAACTCAGGATGTGCCCCAACGCTGTACATATGCGAATCCAAATGACTTGGGTTTAGGCCAAATTCGAGTGCTTTTTCAATTTGGGCACGAAGTTCTTTTTGAACCTCCTCGGGCTTGGCATATTCACTCAATTGTTCCCTTTTCTTAAAGAAATGCCCATGCTCGTCCACCAAACTGGGCACTACGGAAACGGGAAGTATAGGACCAAAACGATAGGTTTCCCATTCGCAGGTCAAGGTTAGGTGAATGCCACAGTCGAAATTCGGGTTGTTCTTGGCAAAAATGGCCATCTCATGAAACCAAGGGCAAGGCACCATAATGCTGTATGAATTGACAATGCCTTTTTCCAAGGCTTGAATGGTAGCTTGGTTCTCGGAATGGGAAAGCCCAGCATCATCGGCATGGATCATCAATAGTTTGGCATTGGCATCAAAGCCCAATCGTTGCGCGGTGGTCATTGGCAAAAGGAGGTTTTGCACATTGAATTGTTATTGAAGTTGCATCAATACAATGGAATGTGCTGGAATTTCCACGCTCATGGCATTCCCTTTCGCTTTTGACACATTAAAATCTTGGATCATTACCTTCTCTTTTTTACCAAAATCGTTGTAATCCGTAATGTTTTTCGCGTTTACAATTTTACCACTGATGTTTTTAAATGATTTGCCCAAATCAAGATTTAGGGGCATGGCCTTTTCGGGATTCGCATTGGTGATGGTAATATTGACCACACCATCTTTTTCGGATGCCGAAGCCGTCAACCCAGGAATGGATTCACCGTTGAACTCATAGTTTTCCGTGTCTAGGGTAGTGGGAATCAATTGTGCATCTTGGTGCACATTGTACATTTGAAATGTGTAATAGGTTGGCGTTTTTACCATCTGGGCCCCATTGGTGCGAATCACCGATTGCAATACGTTAACAATTTGGGCTACGTTGGCCATACTGATACGGTCTGCATGGTTGTTAAAAATGTTCAGGTTGATTCCGGCCACCAAGGCATCGCGCAGGGTGTTCTGTTGCTGTAAAAAGCCTTCTTTGGTCCCAGGCAACTTATCGTACCAAGTGCCCCATTCGTCCACAATCAATTTAATTTTTTTCTCAGGGTCGTACTTGTCCATAATGGCCAAGTGCTGTTGAATATAATCTTCGATGACCATGGTGTTCTTGATGGTTTTGAACCACATTTCTTCCCCGAAATCGGTGGAGGAACCTTTGCTGCTCCAATCTTTAGTGGGCAATGTGTAGTAGTGGAGCGAAAGGCCTTGAGTCAAATGCGTTTTATTGTCAAGGGATTCCAATATGGTTTCTGTCCAATTGGTATCACCTCCCGATGGACCGCAGATTACTTTTTGAAAACCTTCACCACTGATATAGGAAGAGTAGTTCCTAAAAATATTCGCATAATAATCGGGTGCCATATCACCGCCACAACCCCAGTTTTCATTACCGATGCCCCAGAACTTTACATCCCAAGGTTCTTCGCGACCGTTCTTTTTACGCAGAGCCGTCATGGGACTATCGTTGTTGGAGGTAACGTATTCCACCCAATCACGGGCTTCTTGAACTGTGCCCGAACCCACATTGATGCTCAAATAAGGTTCGGTACCAATAAGTTCACAGAAGTTTAAAAATTCGTGGGTGCCAAAGCTGTTATCCTCGGTAACGCCACCCCAAAAAACGTTTACTATGGAAGGGCGCTCTTCTTTTGGTCCAATTCCATCTTTCCAATGGTACGTATCTGCAAAACAGCCTCCCGGCCAACGCAAAACAGGTACTTTGAGTTCTTTTAAAGCTTCTACCACGTCGGTTCTATATCCATTTATATTCGGAATATCAGAATCTTCGCCGACATAGATTCCTTCATAAATACAAGTGCCCAAATGCTCCGAAAAATGACCATAAATCTCTTTTTCTATTTTGATTTCGGAATTATCAAAATTTAGGGTCAGTTGGTTTTGTGCGGATACAATAAGGTTGAATGCAAGGCAAAGTACCAGTAGGATTCTTTTCATTTTTTTAGTTTGTTTGATCATTATGTACCGTCTAAAAATAACAAGTAAATTGAAAAAGACTTATAAATTCCTACAATTTGATATCAAAATCCACAATAACCATGGATTTTGTTGGATAAAACAAAAAAGCCAGTAACCGAAAGATACTGGCTTTTTCCTATGCTGAAAAAGTATTTATTCCTTCACTTCAGGTTTTTCGGTAAAGGGGGTTATGCCAAACTCGGGATATACCTCCGAGGGATAATAAAAAGTTCCGCCACGAGAAACCATTCCAATGGTTTTGATGGCCTTAATGTTTTCCACTGGATTGCCGGGCACCAAAAAGAAATCAGCCAATTTTCCCAGTTCTATACTTCCCAAATCTTCATGACCCAGATATTGAGCCATATCATAACTGGCAAGTTTTAAAATTTCCGCATTGCTGTAACCTAGTTGTTCGGTGTAGAGTTCCATTTCACGATGCAGGTTAAATGCGCCGCCCAAGTCAGTTCCTGCGACGATTAGAATGCCTTTGTCCTTCATCAGTTGCAAGGTCTCCACGATTTTATCGTAAGCTTCGCGGTAGGCTTTGTCCTCTTCTTCATCGGCAATTTGAGCCATGGCTACTTTAAGTCCACGTTGCTCGTTTGGCGGCATGTGATCCACATAATCCACCGCCCCCGGGGTCACGGTTCCGTTACGGGACAACATCAAACGTTCATGAATGGCCAAAGTTGGGTCCATTGCAGTTTTATTGGCCACGAACAGGCCTAAAGTTTCTTGAACTTTATCACTGTTCAAATCAAGTTCTGGAAAACGTTTCATGGCGGTCAAACGCAACAGTGTACGGGTATCTTCCTCTGGTTCCAATACCCAACCCAACATGGTTTGATTGATGTGGGTCATTTCATCATAGCCTGCATTTAGCATGGCATTAGCGTTGGAGAATGCTGGAACGTGCCCGGTAACTAACAAGCCTTGGTCGTGTGCTTTCTTCACTATGGCAGGTGCCCAATCTCCGTTCATACTATTATACAATTTAACGCCATAAAAGCCCAAGCTGTCGTAGGTGTCCACAGCTGCCAATGCTTCTTCCAGGGTTTCCACCAAAATACCATTGTTGCTATTGAACGGACTTTTTCCTTCGATGAAGCCCAAACGGGTCACTCTTGGTCCAGCCAATACGCCAGAATCAATCTTGTCAATCAAATTGCTCAAGACCTCGGTATTGTTTCCCATATCACGGAAGGAGGTAACTCCTGCCAACACGTTTAAAAGGGCACCATTATCACCTGTGTGTGCGTGCATTTCATAAAGTCCCGGAACTAAGGTTCCGCCATTGCCTTCAATAATCACTTCATTCTCCCCTGTGGCATCGGCAGCTTCGATAGCAGTGATTTTGTCGTCTTCTACTAAAACGGAAACCGGGTCGGTCAACGCCATGGCCTTTGGGTCAAAGACTTTGACATTCGAAATACGAACTTTTTTGTCGTAGTTGTGGGCATATTTTGTTTGTAGATCTTCATATCGCTTCGCAGAATAGTTTTCTGCCAATTGACGCATGTCTTTTTCCACGGATTCGTACCCATCTCGGATTACTATAAATCTTGGAGTAATGGCGGCGAAAAATCGTTT
Organism: Flagellimonas cixiensis; assembly: GCF_042134615.1. Lineage (GTDB taxonomy): Bacteria > Bacteroidota > Bacteroidia > Flavobacteriales > Flavobacteriaceae > Flagellimonas > Flagellimonas cixiensis. The sequence continues at coordinate 86,950 of NZ_CP169639.1, read as the reverse complement.
GGCATCGTCCAAAATAAAATAGGAAGGGTTTAGGTCTGCACCGGATAGGGCATAGGTGGTCAACGCCAGTTCTCCTTCACCTGAAGCATTAGGAACGCTCAGGGTTTCCATTTCAGTCAAGGTCAATTTTCCTGCGGGTAACACGGAAAGGGTGTTTTCTGGTGCGTTGAGCAATAAGCGGGCTGCTAAAACGGAGGTGTAAGGGCTTCCAAATTGGTTCACATACAATTGAGGGGTTTCCAAGGTAGCGTTTCCCGATCCTGTGGCATCGGTCCAAGTGGCTGATGATGCTTCAATAGCAAAATGTTCGTCTATGGCATTTCCAAAGGTGGTGTTACCGGATATTTTCCAATTGATGGGAAAGCCTTCGGCATTAAGCACCAAAGATTCTTTAATGGTTGGTCCCCGACCATTGTTTTTGTAATCGTAATCAATATTGATGGTGTCGCCCGAAGTGTTGGCCGTTAAGTAGCCCACCTTGTTTTCACCGACGATTACGGTATAGCTTTCTTCCCCTTGATAATTGGCCAAGGAAGAAGTGGTTTCTTTTTTACACGCAAAGCCCACTAATAGTATCAGGCTTAACAAAGTTATTCTAAGTTTCATACGGTTGGTTTTAATTAAATGCAAAAGGTAAGGAATTATTGGTTTGGTAAGCCTTTGTTTGATTTTGAAAAATCAAAACCCCGGTATCACTGGTACTTGATTACCGGGGTCTATCATCAATCAAAAAACGAACTACTTAAAAGAGTTTCCTGTGTTTACATTCAACAAATTTCTGCTGGCATTTATGCGATTTTCAAGGACATCATTCCAATGGAACCGCCTACCACTTTGTTGTTGAACAGGGTTATATCTTCAGTTTTCCCTAAAAGGGCCAATATATAAATCAATGGGAGGTAGTGTTCTGGCGTTGGAATTGACATAGAAAAACTGCTCCCTTGTTTCCCATAATCTATCAATGCGGAATGGTTTCCGTCCTTAATAAAGGATTCTATTTTTTCATTGGCTTCTTCGGCCCAATCCCAAGCATACACATCGTTCAATTTATCCCAAGCCACTCTTCGTAAATTGTGCACCACATTACCGCTGCCAACAATCAATACGCCTTTGTGACGCAAGCTTTCCAATTCCTGTGCCAACTCGTAGTGATATTGTGGGGTTTTGGTATAATCCAAACTCAATTGAATCACGGGTACATCGGCATTGGGATACATGTGTTTGATAACACTCCAAGCGCCATGGTCCAATCCCCAATGAAGGTCAAGTTCCACTTCGGTCTTGGTTATTACATTTTGTGTTTCTTTGGCCAATTCTGGACTTCCAGGTGCAGGATACTGCACATCGAACAAGGCTTGTGGAAATCCACCAAAATCGTGAATGGTGGGTGGGTTGTTCATTGCGGTAACCTTGGTGCCACGGGTTTCCCAGTGGGCGGAGATACATAAAATTGCCTGAGGTTTTACTACATCATGTCCCAATTTTCTAAAATTGGAGACAAATTCATTTTCTTCAATGGCATTGATGGGGCTCCCATGACCCAAAAACAACACCGGCATTTTGGGTGTGTTGGGCAAGCTTTGCTTTAACGAACGCAATGTGCTTAAATCTGTCATAACAGTTGCTAAGGGAACCAATCCCAATCTTTTAATGAATGCCTTTCTGTTCATGTAAAAGGGGGAACTTTAACTGAAGCCCAGGCCCCTTAGGGCCCGAACTACTGAGTTAGTTAAGCTTCAGTTTTTACAAATTGAACCTCTGCGGCGATTTTTACATCGTCGCTCACCAAAACCCCACCAGTTTCAAGGGCAGCATTCCAGTTAAGTCCAAAATCTTTTCTGTTGATTTTCCCTTCAATGGAAAAACCAGCTTTTTCGTTTCCGTAAGGGTCGGTCATGTAACCTCCGAACTCCACATCCAACTCAATAGTTTTTGTGGTGCCCTTAATGGTCAATTCACCAGTCATTACATAATCGTCATTCTCTTTTTTGATAGCAGAACTTTTAAAGGTGAGTTCAGGGTACTTTTCTACATCGAAAAAGTCGGCACTTTTTAAGTGACCATCCCTGTCCGTATTATTGGTAAATACTGAACCGGCATCAACGGTCGCCGTGATTGTGGAGTCCTCGAAATTTTCACCATGTATTATTGCATCAAAAGTGGTGAACTCACCTTTTACGTTACTGATCATTAAGTGTTTTACCTTAAAGGTAATTTCACTGTGTGTTGGGTCTAACTTCCAAATAGTAGCCATATCTAATTTTTTTTAATTATAGAATTTATTGCATCAAATAGACAACAATGAAGCATCATATTTGTATATACAAATGTCGTAAATAGTTTACGGTAATGGGTATTACCAATAAGAAAAAATGTTGTACTATTCGGTAATCAAGGCTTTTATTTCTCTTCTAAAGGCAGTTGGTGTTTGTCCAGTTTTTCGCTTGAACACCTTGGAGAAGTAGGCTTTTTCATTGTAGCCAATCTCAAAACCAATATCGGCAATATTCTTGTTGCTATTGATGAGCAGGTTTTTTGCCTCGGTAAGTTTGCGTGTCTCGATAATTTCGCCTGCACTTTGCTGCATAACTTCTTGACAAATGATATTTAGGTTTCGTTCACTCATAAAAAGTTTATCGGCATAGAACGAAATTTTCACATTACGTCTAAAGTTTTCCTCAAGGATATGTAAAAAGTGGGTGTAGGTTTCTGATGCGGAATTGGCAGCGTCTGCTTCTATGTTTGTTGGTTTTTCATGGTTGATGATGGTGAGCAGGGTCAAATACAATTGCTTTATCACCGCTAGACCAGGGGAAGGACGTTGGATTTCGTCATGCATCATTTCACATAAAGTGGTCAACCTTTCAAAGCAAGCATTGGAGGGCAGGGTTACATTGGCTCTGTTATGAAAATACCCATACATTTTAAATATCACTTCGGACATAAACTCGCTACGAAAACGAATTACCCAAAGGTCGCATTCACCATTGTGGGTTTGTGGACGCAACAAATGGGGTTTACCTCGGGTCACAAAGCTAATAAAGGGAGCATAGACTGTTTCATCTTCGAAATCGATAAAATGAGAGATTTTACCTTTGGAGCCAATGATCATTTCCTCAAAATCGTGCACATGGGTCTCAATATGCTTATCTTCCAAGGCTTTTGCATCTTCGGTGGTAAATTTGAATATGGTGAACAATTCTTGCACAAAGAAATACTTACAAATGGCAAGATAAAGATAAAATCATTCCCAAAATTTAAGTTGACCCCAACTATTTTAAGGTTACTTCCAAGACAAAATCCGCTTGATTATAATCACGATTTTCAGGTAATTCTACCAAAGTACCGTATGAATTTGTGCTGTGTTTTAATTTTTTCTTGGATTGAAAATCGACCACGCCCAAAATCTTTCCTTCCACTTTTGGGAAAAAGAAATTATTGGTTTTCCAGTCCATAATGTGGATGTAAATCGTATCCTCTTTTTGTGTAGATACCCCCCAACTTTGTGGTGCAATAGGGCCACCTCGGGTTCCATAAATGGATGTGCCGTAGGTGGAAGTCCAATCGCCGACCACTTTTAGGGTGTTAATAAATTCAGGTTGAATCTTGCCGTTGGGCATGGGGCCAACATTGAGCAGAAAATTGGAGTTATAGCCTGCTGCTTTTACCAAATATTGAATCAGCTCCTTGGAGGATTTGTAATTTTTATCCTGCAACGAAAATCCCCATCGGTTCGCCATGGTCTCAGCGGTTTCCAATGGCAGTTCACCAATCTCAGAATCTCCACTGAATCCACCTTTGTTTTCTCCGGGCAGGTCTTTTTCAAACATTTGAAAATCTTCACCTTCATTGGGAGCTTGGTGGTGGTTACTGCCGATCATGGTCTGCGGTTGTAGCTCATGAATTAAATCATATGTTTTTCTTAACTGCCAATCTGCTTCTTTTTTGTCCCACCAACCATCAAACCAAATGCCACCTATTTCGCCATAATTGGTCAAGAGTTCGGTTAGTTGCCCGTTCATATAATTCAAATAGTTTTCCCAATTCCCATTGTCAGGTCTTCCAGATTTGTTTCCAGTATCTCCTCTTGGGTAATAATCGTTATGGTGCCAATCGAGCTGTGAATAATAAAGAAACAGTTTGATACCGTGTTTTTTACAAGCTTCCGCCATTTGTTTGATGACATCTTTTTTATAGACGGTTCTGTCCATAATGTCCCAATCGCTCAGTTTGCTATCGAACATGGCAAAGCCATCATGGTGTTTGGAGGTAATCGTAATGTATTTCATTCCTGCTGATTTGGCCATGAGCACAACTTCTTCCGCATCAAATTCGGTTGGATTGAAGAAGGCAGGAATTTTTTCGTAAGTGGCGACATCAATACCTTGGGTTTCCATGACCCATTCGTGAACTCCCAAAACAGAATAAACTCCCCAATGGATGAAAAGTCCAAACTTGGCATCTTGAAACCATTCCCTGTTTTCCAAATTTTCGGGGGTTGGTTGGTATGTTTGGGCAAAGGATGTATGGGATAAAACAAAAGCCATAATGGCAACCGTAATATACTTTTTCATTTTTGGTTTGATTTAGTTATTGATATGCGGCAAACAAGTTAGATAATTTTCAATTGACAATAAACGATTAACAATAATCAATGGACAATTAATATTGAGCAATAATCAATTTATAATTTTATCCAACAATCCAACAATCCAACAATCCAACAATCCAACAATCCAACAATCCAACAATCCAACAATCCAACAATCCAACTTCTAACTAATCCTTCGATTCCCTGCCAGCCGCAGGCGGGCGCTCAGGAACCCTTCACCTTTTACCCATTAACCCTTAACCCTTTGCGATAACTTCCAACAAATCACTATCTTTGCGGCCCGAAAACGCACGGCAACTTATGAACAAAAAGGTCGCATTTTATACGCTGGGTTGTAAACTCAATTTCTCAGAAACTTCCACAATAGCAAGAAGTTTTGAAAAGGAGGACTTTGAGCGTGTGGACTTTTCTGAAGAAGCGGATGTATATGTGATCAACACTTGCTCGGTGACCGAGAATGCCGATAAGCGTTTTAAAACCATTGTAAAACAAGCCCAAAAAGCCAATCCAGAGGCTTTTGTGGCCGCTGTTGGGTGTTACGCACAGCTTAAACCGGAAGAATTGGCTGCCGTGGATGGCGTTGATTTGGTGTTGGGAGCTACCGAAAAATTCAAGATTACCGATTACTTGAATGACCTTACCAAAAATGATAAGGGCGAAGTGCATTCTTGCGAGATTGAAGATGCAGATTTTTATGTGGGCAGTTACGCCATTGGCGACCGTACCCGAGCTTTTTTAAAAGTACAGGATGGTTGTGATTACAAATGCACCTATTGTACCATTCCTTTAGCTCGTGGCATTTCCCGAAGCGATGCTTTGGAAAATGTATTAAAAAATGCCCGAGAAATAGCCTCCAAAGACATTAAGGAGATTGTACTTACCGGAGTGAATATTGGAGATTACGGAAAAGGGGAGTTTGGGAACAAAAAACACGAACATACCTTTTTTGATTTGGTAAAAGCTTTGGATGAGGTAGAAGGAATTCATCGCCTACGAATTTCATCCATCGAACCCAATTTATTGAAAAACGAGACCATTGATTTTGTGGCCCAGAGTAATTCTTTTGTGCCACACTTTCATGTGCCCTTACAGAGTGGGAGTGATGTCATTCTTAAGAAAATGCGTCGTCGGTATTTGTCCAATTTATACGTGGATAGGGTCAAACGAATTAAAAAGACCATGCCCCATGCCTGTATCGGGGTCGATGTAATTGTGGGTTTTCCGGGGGAGACCGATGAGCATTTCTTGGAGACCTATCACTTTTTGAACGAGTTAGACATTTCGTATCTACACGTGTTCACTTATTCCGAAAGAGATAATACGGTGGCGGCCGAAATGGATGAAGTAGTGCCAAAGAAAGTGCGCAATAAGCGTAGTAAAATGTTGCGTGGACTATCTGCAAAAAAGCGTAGGGCATTTTATGAAAGTCAGTTAGGGAGCACCCGTACTGTACTTTTCGAAGGGGAGAACAAAATGGGCTATATTCATGGGTTTACCGAAAACTATGTAAAGGTTAAGGCACCTTGGAACCCAGCTTTGGTGAATACCTTGCATCAAGTGGAGTTGACCGATATAGATGAGGACGGCTTGGTGCGGTTCGAATTTGTTTCCGATAAAATTCTGGCATAAAAAAACCTCCTGAATTCAGGAGGTTTGGTCTTTAGGTTGTGCAATACATCAGATGCGTATTCCTACCGGAAGCATTTCTTTGTATTGTCTGTTTTTTCGTAGAAACCCAGCTATTTGAGGACTGGTTGGAACTACTCTTTGGTTGTTCTCTTGGATTTCGTTGAGAACGGCTTTGATGAAGTTTTCTTTAAAGCCTTCTTCTGTAATTTCTTCTGGAATAACCAATTTGGTTAAAAATACCTTACGTTCCTGAGAAGAGTACTCAATTTTGGCTAAATGCCCATCGACTTTAGTTTCAAATTGGCGTAAGAAACTATTGTCCGTAATTTCCATTTGTGTCATATAGTACTTTTTTGTTTGACTCCTAAAACACCCCGAATGGTAATTTCAAAGAAAGACCCCATTCAAAAAAAATGTTCATTTGGTGGGGTTGGCTGCAAAAGGGATACAAAATTAGGTAAAATATTGTTAAATTCCTAACCCTTTTCGATATTTGGTGTCATATGCCCGATAATAAAATCCATGTGTACTTAATGCCGGGGATGGCTGCCCATTCATCCATTTTTGATGGCATCCATTTGCCCGAAAACAGCTTTGAAACTCATAAGTTGGACTGGTTTTTACCCGAAAAGGGTATGCCCATTCAAGATTATGCCGAAAAGATGTGCGAGCGTATCCAACATCCAAATCCGGTATTAATAGGTGTATCGTTTGGCGGTATGCTGGTGCAAGAAATGGCCCAATTTATTCAACCGAAGAAAATAGTGGTGGTGTCTTCGGTTAAAAGCAAGCACGAATTGCCCAAAAGAATGATTTTTGCCAAATACACCAAAGTGCATAAATTACTTCCTACGGGTTTGGTGAACAATGTTGAGCTTTTGGCCAAATATGCCTTTGGAGAAACGGTGAACAAACGCTTGCATTTGTATGAAAAATATCTTTCCGTGAGGGATAAAGGATATATTGATTGGTCCATTGACCAAATTGTAAATTGGAACCAAGAAGCTCCTCCACACAACACGGTGCACATTCAAGGGGAAAAGGATACGGTATTTCCCATTGCAAACATCAAAGATTGCATTACCGTAAAAAACGGAACCCATACCATGATCATACATCGGGCAAAATGGTTTAATGAGCACCTTCCCACAATTATTTCAGAATAATTTCGTCTTTATAATAGTATCTTTACAAAGCATTAAAATAGGGAAGACATGAAACAAATGAAGAACGTATTGGCCTTTATTGGATTATTGGCCGTGGTGAGCACGCTAATCTTTGCGGTGCAGTCGAATGTAGAAGAGCAACCAGTAGTGGTGAAAGAAGCGCCAGTTGCCAACGATAAGAATGTGGCAGACACTTACCAAATCAGTGCCATTGAGATACCAAAGGATTTAAATTTTGCTGGGGAAGATGTGCCCCAGGACGACCCCGAAATTATGGAACGCGTAGATCGCGAGTTTTTGGTGAACACCTACTGGCAGTCCAATGCATTGTTGTTAATGAAGCGCGCCAATAAATATTTTCCGATTATAGAGCCCATTCTAAAAAAGAATGGGGTGCCCGACGATTTTAAATATTTGGCAGTGGCCGAAAGTGGTTTGGAAAATGTGGTTTCCCCCGCCGGTGCCACGGGATTTTGGCAAATTATGAAAGCTACGGGCAAAGAATATGGCTTGGAAGTAAATGATAATGTTGACGAACGTTACCATGTGGAAAAGGCAACCCAAGTGGCCTGTGACTACCTGAAAAAATGGAAAGAGCGCTTCGGTAGCTGGACGTTGACCGCTGCGGCTTATAATGCTGGTCCGGCTGGTATCCAAAGATATATGGGCATACAACAAGTGGACGATTATTATGATCTGTTATTAGGGCAGGAGACCGGACGTTATGTTTTCCGCATACTGGCTATCAAAGAAATTTTATCGAACCGTGATAAATATGGGTTTCAGTTGGATGAGGACGATATGTATGAAAAAGTGCCCACTTTTACCGTAGAGGTAGATACTGCCGTTACCAATTGGGCCGATTTTGCCGAGCTTTATGAAATCAACTATAAAATCCTAAAAAGACATAACCCTTGGTTGCGCGAACCCCATTTGAACAATGCCTCACGTAAAAAGTACACCATCGAAATCCCAAACAAAGGGGTTTACCGAGTGGGTGGTGTTGGGAAGTAACTTAATTTGTCCTTAGGGACATTTATTTAATCATTTATAGGTCCTTCGTGACTTACTTCATCCCCGCCAGTTGTTGCATGCTCGTACGGATAAACATCCTCCTCTTGTTGACAGGCTGTAAAAATGAAAGGCATAGCTAAAATAATTAAGGCTGCTAAGGTGTTTTTCAAAGTTTTCATTTTGATTGCTTTTTTTTGGTTATTTCCAAAAAGTTCGAATATTTCAATTTAAAATGAATGGGAGAAGTGACGAATACCCCATTTGAATTGACGGATGGCCTTTTATAGGAGAAATCAAATAAAAATTGGTCCCTTCCAACATTTAGCAAAGAGGTATCTCGATTGTGGCGGGCTGGAAAGGTTTTAATACTTGAACAAAAAGTAAGGGGAAGGAAAATACATTTCAACTTTGGGTAGAAGTTCGGGTGAAATATACCCCCAATCAGCATAGCCGGCATCAAGGGCTTCTTGGGTAAGGATTTGCAAATGTACATGACAAAACCAACCACCGCTATCACCTTCTTGTCCAATGTGTGTAAATTCTTGTCCAGCTTTGATTTTATCACCAACATTTACTAAATGTGGCGTTTTCAAATGTCCGTACAACGAGTAAAAAACAACACCATTAATATCATGTTTTAGTATGATGTAGCCCCCATAATTGCCCACGGTGGTCTCTTTGCCAGTCTCATACACTTCAGCATCTAAAGGGGCGAACATGGGTGTGTCATAAGGAACAACAATATCCAAACCGAGGTGGTAATACCGTTTTTCTTCAATAATGTTTGGATAAGCTCTTAAGAGGGTTTTTCGTTCTTCCAAATACCTGCCAATGCCCCATTGGTGGTTGGTGGCCGCCAATTCATCAAAAATCATGGTATTGAACTGCTGAAAATCAAACAGGTTGTACTCCAGTGTTTTTGGGTTGTTGGACGAAAAATCAAAGATATATGGCGCTCCTTTTAAGAAATCTCCAAATAAGGGATGGATGGTTGCACCGTTGAGGTTGAGGGGGTAGAACATATTAATAAAGCGGTAAAATTGAACAATGTCTAAAGGATGAAAGTTAGTTTTTTCTTTCTAAAACTGAGCTTTAATTTCATCATCTATCACTAAAGTTTTAGAGATTAAATCATGCCAAGCTTTTGCATCAGAACCAAGTGCAAGCGAAAAAGTTTCAAATGGAATCCATCGGCAAAAGTATCTTACCATTGAAGTCCTAAAGTCAATATTTTCACCAAACAAATCAACAACTTTAGACTTAGTTAAAAATTTTCCAATAGTTTTTCCAAAGAAAAATTCTAAAAGAATGTAATATAAAGCAGAAACAAAAATTAATACTAATTCTTCACTTATATAAATTTCAGTAAATAGATTTAATATTTCCAACAAGCCAAATGCTATTAAAAAATATATTAAAGTATCTATAACATAATTTAATAGCCTTTTTTTCTTAGAAGCTTCTTTATATTTTAATAAATCCGAGATATTGGAAGTTTGCATATCCATATTAGAATAAATTTTATTAAATCAACCTTTTTGAGGACTGAAGAAATAATTTATTCTAAAATAAAATAGCGCCAAATTGACCAACACCCCTTTTGAATTGACGAATCACCAATCCAACAGAAAAAAGAAAGGAAAAAGAAAATAAGATGTAAAGAAAAAGAGCTTAAATCTTCTTCATCTGCTGCTGCATCATCTTAATTTGGTCGGTAAGCATATTGTTCTTGTCCAACTTTTTGGCCTCTTGCAACAATTGGGTCGCCTCACGCTTTCTGCGCTTTTGCATAGCAATACCCGCCAAGCTCAATTTGGTCATGGCCACATCGTAATCCATGGTCAAACCAAATTTAAGTGCCTTTTTAAAGTATTTTTCCGCCTGGGTCAGGTTTTTTTGTGAATAGATGATCCCGTGTAGGTAGTTGTAGTATCCCACTTGTTTTTTGATCAACGCGGATTCAGGGTTCTTAATTTTATTAAGCCAGCCTTGCACCCCTTCCAAATCCTGTTTTCTCATTTTAAGGAAAGCCAAAAGAATAAACTCGTTTCTAAAGTAAAGGAAAATAAAAACCAAGGAGAATAAAATCAAGGCGATACCATTACCAATATTACCTTCAATAAATTGGTAAACGGCGTATGCAATGATCATTACGGCGATAACAAGTTTAATATTTTTGTTGAACATGTTGTTTGAGATTTTTACCTTTGTTTAAGCGGTTGCAAAAGTACTAAAAACAAAATTAAATATTTTTCTTTAGGGCTTGTCAAAATAAAAAGTCTTTGTATATTTGCGCCCAGAATTTTTTAGGGAAAAGAATTTTCCCATCAACAAAATCCATTAAAGAGTTCCGAAATGAAAAGAACGTATCAGCCGTCAAAAAGGAAGAGAAGAAACAAGCATGGTTTTAGGGAGCGCATGGCGACTGCCAATGGTAGAAAAGTTCTTGCGAGAAGAAGAGCCAAAGGAAGAAAGAGATTAACTGTTTCCTCTGAGCCAAGACATAAAAAATAATGATAGAAATTATTATTAAATTAAAGGTGTTACTTTTTTAGGTAACACCTTTTTTTTGACATATTGACAAATAACGAGTAACCCTACGAGAATGCCCAAAAGAAAAGATTTAAATTCCATTTTGATTATTGGTTCTGGTCCAATTATTATTGGTCAGGCGTGTGAGTTCGATTATTCTGGTTCCCAAGCGCTTAGGTCGCTTAGGGAGGACGGTATAGAAACCGTTTTGATCAATAGCAACCCCGCTACGATCATGACCGACCCTGCCATGGCGGACCATGTGTACCTAAAACCGTTGAACACCAAATCCATTGTTGAGATCCTAAAAAAGCATCCCAATATAGATGCGGTTTTACCGACCATGGGTGGACAAACGGCGTTGAACCTTTGTATCGAGGCCGATGAAAAAGGAATTTGGGAAGATTTTGGCGTAGAGATTATCGGTGTGGACATTGATGCCATCAACATTACCGAAGATCGTGAGAAATTTAGGGAGCTCATGCTCAAAATTGGGGTGGGAATGCCTCCTCAGGCTTCCGCAACCTCTTTCCTTAAAGGAAAAGAAATTGCCCAGGAATTCGGTTTTCCATTGGTAATTAGAGCTTCGTTTACCCTTGGTGGTGCTGGAGCAGGTATCGTTTACGATCCAGAAGATTTTGACGATATGTTGAGCCATGGATTGGAAGTTTCGCCAATTCACGAAGTAATGATCGATAAGGCCTTAATGGGCTGGAAAGAATACGAGTTGGAATTGCTTCGTGACAAAAACGACAACGTAGTGATCATCTGTACCATCGAAAACATGGATCCAATGGGTATCCACACAGGGGATTCCATTACTGTGGCACCTGCGATGACACTTTCGGATAGTACCTTCCAACGCATGCGTGATATGGCCATCCACATGATGCGCAGTATCGGGGATTTTGCGGGTGGATGTAACGTGCAGTTCGCGGTAAGTCCAGATGAAAAAGAAGATATTATTGCCATTGAGATCAACCCAAGGGTTTCACGTTCGTCTGCATTGGCATCCAAAGCAACAGGATATCCTATTGCGAAAATTGCGGCCAAATTGGCCATCGGTTACACGTTGGATGAGTTGGATAACCAAATTACCAAGTCCACTTCGGCTTTGTTCGAGCCTACTTTGGACTATGTGATCGTAAAAATACCGCGTTGGAACTTCGATAAGTTTGAAGGTTCCGATAGAACATTGGGACTTCAAATGAAATCCGTAGGCGAGGTGATGGGAATTGGGCGTTCCTTTCAAGAAGCCTTGCACAAAGCTACGCAATCCCTTGAAATCAAGCGAAATGGATTGGGAGCCGATGGAAAAGGGTACAAAGATTATGAAACCATCATTGAAAAACTGCGGGTACCGAGTTGGGACAGGGTTTTCGTGATCTACGATGCCATCCAATTGGGTATTCCATTAAAGCGCATTCACGAGATTACCAAAATAGATATGTGGTTCTTAAAACAATACGAAGAACTACATTTCTTGGAGATGGAAATCTCAAAATACACCATAGAAAGCTTGCCAAAAGCCTTGTTGTTAGAGGCCAAGCAAAAAGGGTTCGCCGACCGTCAAATCGCACACATGTTGGATTGTTGGGAAAGCGAAGTGCATACCAAGCGTATGGATTTGAACATCAACAGGGTGTACAAATTGGTGGATACCTGTGCTGCCGAGTTTAAAGCGGTAACACCTTATTATTACTCTACTTTCGAAGAGGAAATCGAAACTGCTAATGGTGAGCGCTACGTAGCCAACGACAGTGTGGTGACCGACAAGAAAAAAGTAGTGGTTTTAGGTTCAGGTCCTAACCGAATCGGGCAGGGGATTGAGTTTGATTACTGCTGTGTGCACGGTGTTTTGGCATCTGCTGAATGTGGGTACGAGACCATTATGATCAACTGTAACCCAGAAACCGTTTCCACGGATTTTGATACGGCGGACAAACTATATTTTGAGCCTGTTTTCTGGGAACACATTTACGATATTATCCTACATGAAAAACCAGAGGGTGTAATTGTACAGTTAGGAGGTCAGACCGCATTGAAATTGGCTGAAAAGCTGGATAAATACGGTATCAATATTATCGGAACTAGTTTCCAATCCTTGGATTTGGCTGAAGATAGAGGTAGTTTCTCCACATTGTTGAAGGACAACAACATTCCTTATCCAAAATTTGGGGTAGCCGAAACTGCTGACGAAGCCTTGGATTTGGCAGAAGAATTGAACTTCCCATTATTGGTAAGACCTTCTTACGTATTGGGTGGTCAAGGGATGAAAATTGTGATCAACAAAGAAGAATTGGAAGCCCATGTGGTGGACTTGCTGCGCAAAATCCCAAACAACAAATTGTTGTTAGATCATTACTTGGATGGCGCCATCGAAGCAGAAGCAGATGCGATTTGTGATGGCGAAGATGTGTACATCATCGGAATTATGGAGCATATTGAGCCTTGCGGAATCCACTCTGGAGACTCCAATGCGACATTGCCGCCGTTCAACTTGGGTGAATTTGTAATGCAACAAATAAAAGACCATACCAAGAAGATTGCTTTGGCATTGAATACAGTTGGTCTGATCAACATCCAGTTTGCGGTAAAAGATGACATTGTGTACATTATCGAAGCAAACCCAAGGGCATCACGTACCGTTCCTTTTATTGCGAAAGCATACAAAGAACCTTATGTGAATTATGCCACCAAGGTGATGTTGGGTGAGAAAAAAGTTAAAGATTTCAACTTCAACCCACAATTGGAGGGGTACGCTATAAAACAGCCTGTATTCTCATTCAACAAGTTCCCGAACGTGAACAAAAACCTAGGGCCAGAAATGAAGAGTACTGGAGAGAGTATCTTGTTTATTGATAGTCTAAAGGACGACGAGTTCTACAATTTGTACTCCAGAAGAAAGATGTACTTGAGCAAGTAATACAAAGTATTTGATAAAAAAAGGGCCGCTTTTAAGTGGCCTTTTTTTGTTTTATTAAACTATATGGATTCCTTACAAACAGTAAATTATCCGCCCAATTCGGCCATTTTCTTTCCAACATGGGTGATTACTTCATTAAACTCCTTTGATGGACTAAACTCCAATATTTTAATGTCCTCTTGAACAATTGCAGTATGTCCATTGGGTAGATAATACAAATCGCCACCAGAAATAACTTCTTCTGTACCATCATCATAGGTTACAAGCATTTTTCCGCTCATTATATAACCCCAATGTGGACAATGGCAACTGTCATTTTTCAATCCATTCAGCAAGGGGCCGAAATCTGTTCCTTTTGGTAATTCGTTGAAGCAAATGGTCATTCCTCCAAAATTGTCTTGGATCCGCATAATGGTACCAGGGCCTTCCATTGCAACTGGAATATTTTCTTTGTTAATTTTCATACCTGTACATATTACTTTATTAGGACTTTAATAGTAGGTGTAATTCGCTGAATATCTTTTTGGGCGAATAATTGAATCATAAAAATATCAACAGGGGAAGTTTGTAATAGTTGATTTAACTAGCTGATAGTCTTAAATATACGAATTTAAGGGCAATAATCAAATCAATGAAACGGGCAACTAGGTGGCAATCCCTTATTTTTTTATCGAGGTAAACGACCCCGCAATCATTTCAAAGGTTTTTCGGTATTGGTCGGCGTATGATTTAAGCGTCCAGGACATGATCATGTACACATTTTTATCGCCATTAATAAACGTAAGAAAATAGGCGATTTCCTCATCCACACCCTCTACATGGGCATTGATTTCAACGGATTCACTTTCCAATCCATGAATCATTTTGGTTTTGGGTTCTGTTTTTTCATGGATTTTCACGGTGCTTCCAAGTAGTTGCAACTGAATGGCCCTATAATTTTGCATCGCGGAGGCTTCGGCATTAAATTCCTCCAATTCTTTTAAAATTTCGACGAACTCTTCTTTAGGCTCATCTATAATAATGGTGTAAGTTTCTTTACGTGCATTTTGATATTGAAGTGAAGCCTCTTCGTTTAATCCCGTTGTGCCCCGCATATATTTTGGAATGGAAACTTGGTATTCCCCATTGACCGAAACTGTATGGAAGTCTTCGATTTTAGGATTTTCATCCGTTGTTTTTTCACTTGACCCTAAGCAGGAAGCAAATAAAAGGGCACAACTTAATGCAACTAAATTAAAAATGGTTTTCATAGCTTGTAACAATCTCAATTCGACTATTGGATTAAATACGAATTACATCTACGGGGAAATAGTAATTATTTAATATGAGTTTTTAACTTTAAACACCTGCATTCGCTAAATCACGCAACATTCGGTCTTGCGTTGGTCGTAAATACATCAAATAAAGAATTAAAAGTATTCCGACAACAATCAATTCCTTTGCCATGAATAGGATAATAAATGCAGCACCTTCAATCACTGCCCATCGGATGAGGGATGCTGTTTGATACGGCGCAATTTTATCTTCAGCAGAGATATTCGGGTCAATACTTTTCAATTGACTTTTGAACAGCTTTTCACCAACCAACAAGGCACCTAAGGGAATACTCAATAAAATATTGGTTCCCGAATTGAATTCAGGCAATTTTAAAAACTCCAAGGTGTGCAAGTCGCCAACGATAATGTAAGCAAGCGCCACCCCAGCACATATTCCAAAATGGATAATCTTTAAGGTTTTAAATTTTTCTTTCATTTAAAATTGGTGATTGGCTATATAGTAATTTTACTCTCCTTTATACTTATCAAACCAAGCTAAAACGGATGCGATTTTTGCAATCAAATTACTGGGCTTGTTGGCTATGCCGTGTCCAGATCCTGGAATGCGAACCATGGCCGTTTCCACATTTTCCAATTTTAAAGCGGCATAAAATTGTTCGGATTCGGCAATGGGGGTGCGGTAATCTTCTTCACCTGTAAGCAGCATGGTTGGTGTGGTGATATTTCCTACGTAGGTTAGGGGAGAGCGACGTTGATAGTTTTCTGGGTCTTCCCAAGGTTTTTTGCCAAACCAATATTTGGAGAAAAACTGAACGCCATCAGCATAAAGCACAAAACTGGTCCAGTTGATTACAGGCTTGGCCACTACAGCTGCCTTGAAACGGTCCGTTTTACCAACAATCCAAGCCGTAAGCACACCGCCACCAGAACCACCGGTCACATATAGATTTTCTGTATCCACGTATCCTTTCTCCAGTAATGCATCAACCCCTGACATTAAATCTTCGTAATCGTGATTGGGGTAATCGTGGTGGATTAAATTCCCAAATTCTTCCCCGTAACTAGTGCTTCCTCTAGGGTTGGTATAGAGTACCACATAACCTGCAGCTGCATAGGCTTGAATTTCTGCAGAATACACAGCACCATAACTAGTAAAGGGTCCACCGTGGATTTCCAGAATCATTGGATATTTTTTCGATGGGTCAAAATCTGGAGGAGTTACCACCCAACCTTGAATTTTTCGTTGGTCATAGCTGGATTCCCACCACATTTCTTCCACTTTGCCCAACTTTTTAAAAGCAAATAGATCATCGTTAACCGCAGTCAAACGTTTGTTGCTTTTGGAATCGGCTGCTCCTAAATCTGAAGGATGCGAAGTATCGCCTATGGTATAGGTGAACTTATTATTATCTGAAGCTGAAAAGCTTGCTGCATTGTACGGCCTTCCCAATGAAAGTCCACCCAAACCATCGGTAATATCCGAAACATTGCCCGATAAACTCATGGAAGCCAATTTGCCCATACCTTGATCGGTATATATAAAATAAAATCCATTGCCTTTACTGTTCCATGCCATATCCTCCACATCACGGTCAAAATCACCTGAAATTAGTTTAGCATCGGAGCCATCGGCGTTCATCACGTACAATTGGGTGAGCTGATATCCTTGCAGACGGTCATCATAACCCAAATACGCAATTTTAGAGCCATCGGGAGACAAAACTGGCTGGGCATCGGGTCCGTAGCGGTCAGTCAACGGAGTTATTTTTCCATCAATAGTGCTGATTTTATAGATTTCACTATCGGCAGGCTCCATTTCCTCATCTTTGTGGAAATTGGCATTGAAATATAAATGGGTGTTGTCCTTGGCCCAAATGGGTCCTCCGTGATCAAACTCGGTGAAAGTCAATTGTTTTGGAGTTCCTCCACTAATGGGCAATGTGAACAATTGCATGTTCCCACCTTTGTAATAGCCAGCACCATCGCCGCGATAGTTCATTTTGTCAATGTATTTTGGTGGACTGTTCCATTTGGCACCTTCGGGTTTGGCAGGCATTTTAATGATGGATTCATTGGCTTCGGGCACAAACATGTTAAAAGCAAGGGTTGAATCATCATACGACCAAGACACTTGTCCCGGGGTTTGTGGTGTGTTGGTCAGTGCCATGGTTTCTTTGGTATCCAACCACATCAGGTATAGCTTCATTTTATCATCGGCCATATTTGATTTAAATACAATCTTGGTTCCGTCGTGCGACCAAACCGGAGAGAAGTCGTTATGGTTTCCTGTGGTCAAAGGACGATTGTTGGAACCATCAAAATTGATAATCCAAAGGTTGGACAAATTGCGGTCGGTCATCACATCCTTAAAATTTCGAACGTAGATGATTTTAGACCCATCTGGAGAAATTTGTGGGTCTGAAACGTATTCCATGTTAAAGATGTCCAGAAGTTCTAAATTGGACTGTACTTGCCCAAACGCTAAAGGGTTTATGGCTACCAATAGGAGTAGCGTGGCTATTAATTTTTTCATAAGGATTGGATTAGAATGGTTCGTACCTAAAAGTACGGAATAAATCTATCCTATATAAAAATGAAAATATGTCATGTCTAGCCTAGTAAAGACCTAAGCAACACTTTACCTCTCAACGGCGCTCGAGGACCGATAAATTCATAAAATATTCAACAAATAAGGCCTATAGCGAAGTCGAAAGGCCTTGGCCCCCGTTAATAGGTGGTGGTCATATTTTTGTCCACACAAATAATAAAATCTGCTATGCCTTTGTTCTTTTCTTCCAAGTTTTGAACATCTTCTTGGGAAACGGTTGAAATAGTGCCGTACGCCAAATCGGGACGGTCCAATTGCAAGTACCATAAAATTCCCTCATAATTATTGGAGTGGTAGGCACCATTATAGTGTATGAACAAACTGTTCTCCTTGTAATTTTGGAGGATAAAATAGGCCATAGTGGCATCTTTGATGGCTTGGGCCATGACCAATGTTGGACTGCCGTGGTCGCCCATCATTTTTAAAATATTTTGATAGCCAGGCAATTCCGGGTCAAAAGTTATGGGTAAGGGGGCTATCCACGATTTTTCTTCGTTTGAAAGGGAATCCAAAGCTTCAAATCCATTTTTGTATACCATGTTTGCATAACGACGGGGCACATTGGTGGCCACAAAAACAAGTTCCTTATCTTTTGCAAAATCAACCAAAGGGGCATAATCGGTTTTATGGTTGGGCCAAAGTCTCGCAACAGTATCCAACGCTTTGGCGTCTATTTTATCGCTTAAATATGCATTGAGTTCATCTTGATTGTCGGCCTCGATCATTTCCGCTCCCAAAATCAATGGCTTTTTGGTAGACAGGTCCGATGTTAATTCAAATTGTAACCAATGCGCAATGGGATTGTTGTGCAATTCCCCAAACAATACCATATCCTTTTCCTCCAAGCTCTTCAACATCTTTTTGTAGGACACCTTTTTTCCTTTGGCAGTATAAATCACATAGGGTGCTTTTTGGGCTGAAGTAATTATTAGGCCAAAGGTGAATGAAAGAAGGAAAAGGAAATGCTTCAAAATCTTATTTTTATTTATTATCCCATTCGGTGTGGAAAATACCTTCACGGTCCAATCGTTCATAGGTGTGCGAGCCAAAATAATCACGTTGGGCTTGAATCAAGTTCAAAGGCAGACGACTACTGGTATAAGCATCAAAATAGGTGAGTGCGTTGGAGATTCCAGGCAATGGAATTCCATTTGTGGCGCCATACGCTACCAATTCACGGGCTGCATCAACGGTATCCTTCACTTTTTCCACAAAGGAAGGGGATAACAACAAGTTTCTTAATTCCTCATCTGCTTGGTAGGCTTCGGTAATGTCTGCCAATAATGCGGCACGGATAATACAACCTGCCCTCCAAATCTTGGCAATTTCCCCTAATTCTAATTCGTAACCGTATTCTTTGGAAGCATCGGCCAATTGGTGCATACCTTGTGCATAGGTGATGATAAAGGCAAAATAGAGGGCTTGCTCTGCTTTGCTTGTAAATTCATCCTTATCAACAGCAGCAGGGGTGGGTCTATCGTAAAGTTCGTCCGCTTGAACTCGTTCTTCTTTTAAGGCGGATATTTCACGCATGCTCACGGCCACGTCAATGGTTGGAACTGGAATTCCGAGGTCCATTGCATTTTGCGACGTCCATTTTCCAGTACCTTTTTGTTTGGCCTTATCCAAAATCATATCGACCAAATCATTATCGGTTAAATTGTCTTTTTGCTCAAAGATTTCCGAAGTGATTTCGACCAAGAAAGATTGCAAGCGACCTTGATTCCAGTCGGAGAAGGTTTTGTGAAGCTCGTCGTTGGAAAGTCCGCCGGCTTTTTTCAAAAGGTCATAGATTTCGGAAGTCAACTGCATCAAACCATATTCAATACCATTATGTACCATTTTTACGTAGTTACCTGCCGATTTGGGGCCTAAATACGCTACACAAGGTTCGCCTTTATATTTTGCGGAAACCGCTTCAAAAATGGGTTTTACATGTTGATAGGCTTCACGGGAACCACCTGGCATAATACTGGGTCCTTTTCGGGCTCCTTCCGCACCACCGGAAACTCCAGCGCCAAAAAAATTAATGCCCTTTTCTTTTAAATAGGCTTCGCGACGGTCGGTATCGGTAAAAAAAGAATTTCCGCCATCAATAATAATATCTCCTTCATCCAAATGTGGCAGCAATCCTTCGATAACACTATCCACAATTTTCCCAGCAGGGACCAACAACATTATTTTTCTAGGGGTGCTCAATCCGTCTACAAAAGTTTTCACATCAGAAGTCGCGTTTACTTTTGCCGTATCTCCACCTTCTTCAATCAACGCATTCACTTTTTCCGCATCCAAATCGTTACCATAAGCGGTAAATCCGTTATCGGCCACGTTCAAAATAAAATTACGTCCCATTACCCCAAGGCCCACAAGGCCAAAATCATACATATCTGCCATTTTGTTATATTCTTCTACATTTTGTTAAGACTGCCTCAAGGCTGGTCCATTCTGGAAAAACGAAACTAAAATAAACCTTAAATTTGTCATGCTCAAAATTAATGGTCTCAATTGAGTTTTCTGTAGATCATTTACGATTTTTGTGCTGTCAGAAACCTAAAAAACTATGAAGAAGACCGAAAACCAGATGCTTGTTATTTTTGGAGCATCTGGAGATTTGACTGCAAGAAAACTGATTCCAGCAATTTTCAACTTATATAAGGCCAAACAACTTCCCGAAAACTTTGTGGTATTGGGCGCTAGCAGAAGCAATCTTAGTGATGCGGATTTTAGGAACCGTGTGGTTTTTGAAAGCGATTATTTAAAGGATAAAATCAATGGATTAAAGGAAGATGAGATCAAAGCCTTTGCCGATAAAATCTATTATGAGGATTTAGGAGGAGATTATGATACGGATTATGCTCCATTGAGAAAACGAGTGGAATCCTTGAAAGAGAAGCACGACACTTCTGGCAATATCATGTACTACCTTTCCACGCCGCCGACTTTATATGAAACTATTGCGGCCAATTTAGCCGATGCGGGGATGAATACCCAGAACAATGGATGGAAACGATTGATTGTTGAAAAACCCTTTGGTTACAGTTTGGAGACTGCAAAAGAACTCAATGATGGGCTGCACAAATACTTTACGGAGCCCCAGATTTACCGAATAGACCATTATTTAGGGAAAGAAACGGTTCAAAACTTGTTGGTGACCCGTTTTTCGAACAGTATTTTCGAGCCTCTTTGGAACCGAAATTATATCGACCACGTAGAGATCACCAATGCCGAGAGGGTTGGGGTCGAAAAAAGAGGGGGGTATTACGATAAATCTGGAGCCCTTCGTGATATGTTCCAAAATCACCTCTTGCAAATTGTTTCTTTGGTGGTGATGGAACCACCTATTGGGGCCGAAGCAGAGGAAATACGAAATGAAAAGGTGAAGGCGCTTAAATCACTTCGTGTGATGAAAGATGAAGAAACCTTGCACGAAAATACCATTCGAGCACAGTATGTTTCATCCGTAGTGGATGGGGAACCTGTAAAAGGGTATCGTGAAGAAGATGGGGTAGACCCCAACTCGACCACCGAAACCTTTGCAGCCATTAAGTTTTATGTGGATAACTGGCGTTGGCATGGGGTGCCTTTCTATGTAAGAACTGCCAAACGTATGCCCACCAAGGTTACCGAAATAGTGATTCATTTTAAACAACCGCACCATCAGTTGTTTAGTGAATCTGGAATGCATCGAGATAATAAATTGGTCATACGAATTCAGCCCGATGAAGGAATTCTTATCAAATTTGGTGTAAAAGTACCAGGACAGGGCTTTAGGGTAGAGCGCGCTAATTTGGATTTCTATTACTCCAGTTTGGCCGAAACTTATGTTATGGAAGCCTACGAAAGGTTATTATTGGATGCCATGCAAGGTGACGCAACACTTTATGCCCGAGCAGATGAGGTCGAAGCCGCTTGGGAGTTTGTAGATCCCATTCTAAATTATTGGAAAGATGGAAAGGATGTACGCATGTACGGTTATGCAGCGGGAGTTTGGGGACCGGAAAATTCAGATGAACTAATCGAAGGAGATGGTTTTTGGAGAAATCCAGGAGAGAATTTAGCGGATGACCCAGGCTATTGTGTGATTTGCTAAGGGCAATGATCAATTACCATTAAACAATTTACAATGTTCAAATTAAGGATGTTGGTAATCAAAAATATAGATAATGAATCTAAGGATTTTTAAAGATAAACAAGAAGTGGCCGAGCAGTTTTCTGCCTATTTTGTGGAGCAAACAAAAGGGAAAGAAGCTTTTCATGTGGCGCTTTCTGGAGGAAGTACCCCAAAAATTGTATTTGATGTGTTGGCTGAAAAGTTTGCAGGCCAAGTGGATTGGAGCAAGGTACATTTTTATTGGGGGGACGAGCGTTGTGTGCCCCCATCCGATGATGAGAGCAATTATAAAATGACGGTGGAGCATCTATTTTCAAAAATTGAGGTGCCAAAAGAAAACATCAATCGTATTTTAGGGGAGAAAGACCCAAGTAACGAAGCCATGCGATATGCCAATGTATTGGAAATTGATATGGATAGGGTAGAAGAAGTTCCCCAATTCGATTTGGTGATTTTGGGCATGGGCGATGATGGCCATACAGCTTCCATATTTCCTCATGAAATTGAACTTTGGGATGCTGCAGACCATTGTGTTGTGGCGACGCACCCAGAATCTGGACAAAAAAGAGTTTCCATTAATGGAAAAGTCATCAACACCTCCAAAGAAGTAGCTTTTTTGGTCACAGGTGCTTCAAAAGCTGAAAAAGTGAAAGCTGTGATAGAAAAAACGAATGGTTATGAGCAATATCCAGCCTCTTTGGTGCAGCCAAAATCCGGAAATCTAGTTTGGTTTTTGGATGAGGATGCAGCTGCTCAACTTAATCAAAATCCATCTTAACATTTTCTCCCTGTAGAAAATCTAAAAACTCATTCACCTTAAAGTTGGTGGACTCAAATTTGGTATCCCGTTGATTTGCCGAATGTTTACGTTCCTTACTTCTGGCGAATCGGCGGATATCCTGTTTAGTTTTTAAAATCAACCCGGGAACAGACTTGTTTTTACCATCCTTGCCCTTGGCAACCATTGTAAAATAAGAAGAGTTACAATGTTTTACCGCGCCTGAAGTCACATTTTCCGATTCTACACGAACACCGACCACCATAGAGGTTTTCCCGGTGTAATTAATAGAGGCTTTCAACGTAACCAATTCGCCAACGTCAATGGGATTTAAAAAATCAACACGATTCACAGAGGCCGTTACACAGTAGCTTTGGGAGTGTTTGGATGCACAGGCAAAGGCTATTTGGTCCATAAGGTTTAAGATATGTCCTCCATGTACCTTTCCTCCAAAATTGGAATGGGAGGGGAGCATTAGTTCCGTAATGGATACCCTACTTTCTCTGGATGACTTGAATTTTTTCATATTTTGCTCGGATTTACAACTCCTTATCTAAAAAATCCAGAAGTATTAAATGATTATCAAATATAACCCAAAGCTTAAAGAACTTGCAAGGCAACTCAGAAGGAATGCGACTAAATCAGAGGTTTTGCTTTGGCAAAAACTAAAGCGAGACCAAATGCACGGTTACGATTTTCATAGGCAGAAACCTATTGATGAATATATTGTGGATTTCTTTTGTAACAAATTGAGATTAGCCATTGAATTAGACGGGTATTCACATCAATTAGATGAGGTATGGGAAAAAGATATTAAAAAAACAATACGGCTCAATGAACTTGGTATTTATGTACTTCGATTTTCCGACCAGCAAGTTTTAAAGGATATGGAGAATGTGCTGAGGATTATTGAAGATTATATATTTCGTTTTGAAGCAAATGGGGATACACCTCCCTCGGTCCCTCCTTTATAGGAGGGAAGTCGTTTCCCCTCTATGAAGAGGGGAGAAAGGGGTGTGTGATCTAATTTCTAAAAATTGGAGAGTGCTCAGATTGAATTTCGGTAACAAAATACTTAGTGTCTCCCAACCAGAAAAAGGTCGTGTAACGTTCTTTATAGGTTAGTTTTACATATTCTCCTTGGTATTCTTTCAATTTTTCAATGATTTCTTCTTCATGGTCCTCTACCGAAAAAGAAAAAACGTTGGTACCTGCCAACCCTTGACTGATTTGACCCTCCCAAGTTTTTACCAAAACTCCCTTTCTGCTGAATTTAATAAGTTCACCTGAACGATACCCCTCACTAAAAGGAACGTAGTAAATAAAGGCAAAGTAGGCACTGAAGCCCAAAACCACAACGGCAATAAAAATGAATAAAAACTTTTTCATGGTCAGTGTTTTAATTTAATGATTCAAAGTCGTCTTCTTCGGCACGCTTTAATATAGGTTCAGGCAATACTTTTTTTGCCTTCGCTCCCATGGTTCGCAATTTTTCAATGCTGATTACGATGTTACCTCTTCCATCGAATAATTTGTTCATGGCATTTTTATATTCTCCTTTGGCATCGTCCATTTTTTTGCCTACTTGCGTTAAATCCTGCATAAAGCCAACGAATTTATCGTACAATGCTCCAGCTTGTCGAGCAATTTCCATGGCATTGCGCTGTTGTTTTTCGTTGCTCCACATCGAATCTATGGTGCGTAGCGTGGCCAAAAGGGTAGAAGGCGTTACAATCACAATGTTTTGTTCGAACGCTTTATTGTAAAGTGATACATCTTCATTGATGGCGACTGCAAAAGCCGTTTCTATAGGCACGAACATCAATACAAAATCAGGGCTCTCCATTTCATAGAGATCCTCATATTTTTTGGCGGAAAGTTGCTCTACGTGTCTTCGTAACGAGTTGATGTGATCCTTTAAAAACTTGGGTTTATCATCTTCTTCGGCATTGGTATAGCGCTCATAATCCGTTAGGGATACTTTAGAATCCACCACCATTTTTTTACCATCGGGCAAGTGAATAATTACGTCAGGAAGTACTCGGGTTCCATCCTCTCTTTTGAAGCTTTGTTGTACGCTGTATTCCCTATCTTTCTCTAAGCCAGATTTTTCCAATACGCGCTCCAAAACCAGTTCCCCCCAGTTTCCTTGCATTTTACTATCGCCTTTTAAGGCTTTGGTGAGGTTCTCAGCTTCTTGGGTAATTTTTAAATTCTGTGTTTGTAGGTTTAAAAGTTGCTCCTTAAGGGCAGAATGGATACTGATGTTTTCTTTTTGGGATTTTTCAACTTTTTCTTCAAACTCCTTTATCTTTTTGTTGAGGGGCGTGAGGATGTTTTCAATATTTTCTTTGTTGCTCTTGGTGAATTTTTCGCTCTTTTCATCCAAAATCTTGTTGGCCAAATTTTCAAATTCCTTGGTAAATTTCTCCTGAAGTTTTTCTACCTCCTCTTTTTGTTCAGCGTTGGCTCGCTCCAAGTTTTCCATATTGGCTTGGTAGCGCACCAATTGATTGCTCTGCTGCTCTTTTTCCAGCTGCAACTGTTTTTTATCGGCATCACTGGCCAATAATTTCTCATTCAAGGATGTTATGGTGGTGTTGAGTTGGGACTCTCGTTCTTCCCATCTGCTTTCGTTGGATTTGGTTTTTAATTTTTGAATATAGATACCAGCAAAAAGCCCCAAGGCCAAAGCTATGATGCCAATAATCACATAGATAAGTTCTGTGCTCATGAAATTGATTCTGTTGGATAAAGATAAAGGATTGCAAAGATAAAATGCCATTTCTGCGTAGACAGAAATCCACAATATTGATTGTAATTATGCGATTATACGTTGCACTTCGACTTCGCTCAGTGCCCTTCGTGATGTTCAAATTTTACTTATTCACTTTAAAAGTGCCCGTTTGAGGGTCAAATTGAACCATTTCTGACGGAAAAAGTCCATCAAAATGTTGTTCTTCGATAAGTTGGCATGGGTCTCCAAACGGATGATTCTTTCCATCCAAAATCAACATGGTATCACACAATTGAATGGCCAATTCTATTTCGTGGGTGGAAAATAGAATAGTTTTTTGTTGGTGGTGCGCCAATTCACGCAGCATTTTCAAAATTTGAACTTTATGGTACAAATCCAAATGGGTTGTGGGCTCATCCAAAAGAATCAAAGGAGTATCTTGGGCCATGGCGCGGGCAATAAGCACTCGTTGCAACTGACCATCGCTGAGTTCGTGACATTTTTTATGGCGTAAATCAGTTAAGAGGAAGGCATCCAAGCTTTCGTTGATGTGATTTTTGTCTTCATTGGTAAGGCTGCCCAACCAATTCGTGTACGGTTGCCGTCCCAAGGCGATCAGCTCTTCCACAGTCAAGTTTTTGGAAGCCGGACTTTCGGTCAATACCACACTAAGTTCCTTGGCCAATTTTTCGGTTGAGGTATGCTTTATGGATTGTCCTTTGAGTTCAATTGTACCGCTCAACAAGGGTTGGAATCCAGCCAAGGTGCGCAACAAAGTTGATTTTCCAACACCATTTATGCCCACAACGCCACATAAAATTCCCGGTTGCAAAGAAAAATTAATATGCTCCGCGACCTTTTTGGCCCCATAACCAATGGCAAGTTCCGACACTGAAAGTATGTTTTGCGCTTGGTTTTCCATTAGAACATCATTTTTCGTTTTCGAACCAAAAGCCAAATTACAACAGGAGCTCCTACCAAAGAAGTAATGGCATTGATGGGCAGAACACTGGCTGAGTTGGGCAGTTGCGCAATCGTATCACATAGCAACATTAAAATGGCGCCATACAACAAAACAGCAGGAATCAATATTTTGTGTTCCATAGTGTCAAAAATCTGACGGGTCAAATGGGGTACAGCCAAACCGACGAACGCAATGGGACCTGCAAAAGCGGTGATGGCACCTGCCAAAATTCCAGTGGCAATTATTAATATCAAGCGGGATTTTTTCAAAGAAACCCCCAAACTTTGTGCATAGTTCTCGCCCAAAAGCAGGGCATTCAACGATTTTATGCTGAATATACTAAGAGCGATTCCTAATAATACAAGAGTTGCCAATAGGGTAATTTGATTGAAGCTAAGGTTGCCTACACTACCAAAAGACCAAAAAATAAAACGTTGTAATTGCTCTGCACTGGAAAAGTAAGCTAAAACACTTACAATGGCGGAAGTGATACTGCCAAACATCAACCCAATAATTAAAAGGGCCATGGTGTCCTTTACCCGTTGTGCCACAATCATGACCACCAAAAGCACCAAAAAACTGCCTATACTGGCCGCTAAGGCAAGGGAAACATTTCCTAAAAATGAAAATGAAGTCAAACCCGTTAAAATGGAGGTGCCCATCAACAATAATGCGGCTCCCAAACTTGCCCCAGAACTGATTCCCAAAACAAATGGACCAGCTAATGGGTTTCTAAAGAGCGTTTGCATCAAAAGTCCACTTAAAGATAAGCCTCCACCGACTAAAATAGAGGTCAATGCCTTGGGAACCCGAAATTCTTTAACAATGTATGTCCAACTTTCAATCTCAGGAATTCCCCCAAAAAGAATCGAAATTACTTCGGTAAATGGTATATCAACCGAACCAGAACCAATGTTGAGCAAAAGCGCAATGACCAAGGCCAAGCCCAAAAACATAAAGGAAATGCGATATGTTTTTGCGTTATGCATTTATTGAAGTGGTTTTATAAACTGAAGTTGATGCTCTGGTAAAAGTTCGGGATGCAATATGCGAATCAAATCTTTTAACACAATATCAGGGCGTTGTGGGGCACTTTCATAGAAAATGAGGCCTCCTTTTTCACCTTTTTCAATCGCATTGGAGTAAATCTGTTTATTTATAAAGGCGTCAAATTCTTTGTGGTGGGGGTTGAAGTTGCCCAAAGCTTCATAAGTTGTTTCCGCAGACGGATTGAACCAGAAATCAGCGGTTTTTCCTTTTTCCAAAACAGCTTCCAAACTCAAACCAATACTACCCGCTTCATGATTGTCTTTCCACAAATAATTGGCATTGGCGTCTTCCAAGAACTGGGCCATCCAGCTTTTTCCACCAGCGATATACCACACATCTTTATAAAGTCCGCCCGTGAGCACGGTTGGCTTGGTTTTGGCTTTTTTGGCTAATTCTGTGGCCCTTTTATACGAAGATTCAATGGCGTTAAAAATGCTGTCTCCTAATTTTTCCTTTTGAAAAAAGGGAGCAAAGAATTTTATCCATTCTGCTTTGCCTAAAGGCGTTTGTTCTACCCATTCGCCGTTGTAGGCCACGGGAATCCCAGCTTTTTTAATAACACTATAGGCTTTGTTGTCTTCACTGATGCTGAATCCAACAATAAGTTCCGGGTTGAGCACAAGTGTCATTTCTGTGTTGAGTTGTTCGTTTACCCCCAAATCTTTGATTTGACCTGTATCCACTAGTTTTCTGGCCCTGGGTGAAGAAATAAAATCGGTGTTCGGGAATCCCACAATGGTTTCCAATGCACCAAGTGCCTCTACTGGGGCAATATGCGTGGTGGAAGTCAGCACAATTTTTTCAACAGGAGTGGCAACAATGGCATCAAAAGCATCAGCAGCAAAGGTAATGGTTGCCAATTTTTCTTTTGGAACCAAAGCATAGGTAAAGGTTTTTTCCGCCCCTGGCCAAGGAGACTTCACCTCGATTACTGTATAATTGTCGTAAGTGTTAACAGTGAACCCTTTGGCGTAATCAATAGTGTAAGTGGGCTCAATGGCGGGAGCCAAATCGGGCTGTTTTTGCTCTTTACAGCCTAAGCCAATAATCAAAATTAGAATAGCGAAGGCCGTTCTGAGTTGTTGTTGTAATGCCATGATGCCAAAAGTAAGATTATTTAACTTTTACAGAAAAAGATTAAACAGTTTGATTACTTTCGCACCGAATTTTGGTTCGCTCAGGAGTTTTTCTTGGGGGATTAAAAGGGAATCCAGTGCAAAACTGGAGCTGTTCCCGCAACTGTTAGCTGTACCGAATCGGCATTGATGTTTTTTAAGCATCGGGTTCGTAGTAGGTGGTTCACTTAACTTCAAAACCACTGCCCTTAGGGTGGGAAGGTAGAGTGCAATACGCAAGCCAGGAGACCTGCCAAATTCAAACAAATAATGTTAAACTTTCGGGATAAAAGTTTACGTATGAAAATCATACTATTCTCCCGTTTATTCAATTAAACGAAATGAAGAAAAATCATTTTTGGTTTATCGCCATACTATTGGCGGGTAAGGGGCTTTCTGCACAAAATGTACAGCAGGATTCCTTAAAGGTTCATCAACTGGATGAAGTTGTTGTGAGTGATTCAAAATTTGAATTGAAACGCGAAAACTCTGGTAAAACGGTCATAAAAATTACAGCCGAGGAACTGAAGCAAAAGCAAGGCATGACCGTTGCTGAAATTATCAACAGCAAAAGCGGAATGGAAATCACAGGTAGCCGTGGACGCGATGGTGATGTGTTGGGTGTTTATGTGCGCGGTGGTCGTGGAAAACAAGTATTGGTGGTGATTGATGGGGTGCGTGTTTCTGACCCATCCACTTTTTCGCAGGAATATGATCTAAGATTGCTTTCGCCTTCCAATATTGAGTCCATAGAGATCATAAAAGGGGCAGCCAGTACCCTGTATGGAACCAATGCGGCAACTGCAGTTATTAATATTACCACAAAGAAAAGTTCCCAAAAACAAATTGCAGGTAGTTTTCAGACCAGTGTGGGCACCAACCAAACTTCTGAGGACCAAAACTATAATTTGGGTAGCATCAGTAATGCGGTAAATGTGAACGGTACCTTGAACAAATTTAATTATGCGGTCGATTTTTCAAACCGTTATAAAAGTGGACTTTCCGCTGCTGTTACTCCAGAAAATGAGGAAGATGTGTTTTCCCATTACAGCACCAATGTGCGATTGGGGTATCAAATCACCAAAGATTTTGAAGTGGCTGTTTACGGTAATCAGACGAAATACAGCACAGAATATGATGCTTCCAATGCAGATGCCAATAATTTGGGAAAAAGTGAACAACAACGTGCTGGATTATCTTCTGCTTTCAATTATGGAAAAGGCTCTGTGCATGTAAATACGGCGTTCACAGATTATGAAACCAACTCTTCCGACACTTGGGGAGAGAGCACTTCGGAAGGTAAAAACTGGGTGCTGGATCTTTAC
The DNA here is from genome assembly GCF_042134615.1 of Flagellimonas cixiensis. Lineage (GTDB taxonomy): Bacteria > Bacteroidota > Bacteroidia > Flavobacteriales > Flavobacteriaceae > Flagellimonas > Flagellimonas cixiensis. The sequence goes on along the minus strand of NZ_CP169639.1, from coordinate 57,106 downwards.
AATAAATATGTATTCGGTGAGCAATGGTACACTATTTTAGGAGTAAATTATATCAAAGATGAAGCCGCATTTTCCAATACTGCGGAATTTACCATTGTGGATCCCTATGCCAATGTGGTCTATATTTCAGATTTTGGTTTAAACTTGAACCTTGGTGGACGTTTGAACAATCATTCGGAATATGGAAACCATGTGGTGTACAACATCAACCCATCTTTTGTATTCAAAACTTCGGAAGGGTATGTTAAGGTATTGGGGTCTTATGCAACTTCTTATATAACTCCAAATTTAACCCAACTTTTTGGGGCATTTGGGAGCAATCCTGATTTGGAACCTGAAGAAAACAGAACCATTGAAGGTGGACTGGAATTTAGGGCGAATGATAAATTACGTTTGAGCGCCATTTACTTTGACCGCAATGAAAAGAACACTATTGGTTACGACTCAAATTTTACCAGCATTAATTTGGCTGACGAGATTGATGCCAATGGGGTAGAGGTAGAGGCTTCTTGGTTTCCCGTTGAAGCTTTGAGCGTAAATGCCAACTATACCTTTACAGAAAGAAAGGGCGATAATGCCATTCGAATTCCAAAGCATAAGGCCAACCTTTCTTTAGGATATGAATTAGCAGAAAAGACCAATTTTGTATTGAGCTATGCGTATACCGGACAACGTTTTGATACGGATTTTGTAAGCTTTACCGATGTGGCTTTGGACCCTTTTTCGTTGGTCAACTTTTACGTAGGCCACGATTTGATCAAAGACAAACTTCGAGTGTTTTTAAATGCAGATAACCTTTTGAATGAGGATTTTATTGAAGTTGTTGGCTATACCACACGCGGCAGGAACTTTAGGCTCGGCCTAAGTTTAAATCTATAAAAAAGAAAAGCGGCCAATTGGCCGCTTTTTTTTATTGTTCTGGGTTCAACTCCAAAGGTTTATCCAAGTACATATTATCCTTTAAAGGGGTTTGTACCCTAGAAGATGTAAAGGCATCAGCTTTCATTTGAACCGTAAAATCTATTTTCGCGGCAGTACCAGAAATTTCTTGAAGGGCACGCGCCAATAATGGCTCGTTCACATCACCCAAAACGCCCATATTGGTTAAATCTTCTCCTAGCTCAATGGAGGGAACCAATCCGCTGGTGTAATCAGAAAAGCCATCTGCGTTTTCATTGCGGCCCACTAAAGGTTGTAGTCCCCAATTATTGTTGGCATTTATCTGTCCCGTTCTATCGTCACTGTAAATAAAGGAATTACCAGGGTCATCTACCAAGGTAATGGAAAATTCGTTTTTTCCTCTTGTGGTTTCTCCAATATGAATCACATCCACATAAGGTGCCAATCCATTCATCACCAATTCGCTGGCAGAAGCAGAATCACCGGTTGCTATAACAAAAACCCTACTCAAATTTAAGGTGTTGATTGCGCTAGCTCCAGTGGAACTTGCAAAATAATCCGTAAGGTAGTCCTCACTTAGTTGCGCTTGTATTTTGTCGTTCCAGCGTTGTCTTATATATAGCTCATTTGTGTTTGTGCCATAAATCATACTGGCAAGTAATCGTGAAGTGTTCACAGAGCCTCCAGGGTTGTAGCGAAGATCCAATACCAATTCGGTGGCGCCATCTGCTACAAATTGGGCAAAGGCATCATTTAATTCTTCGTTAAAACTGCTCAAGAATCTATTGTACATTAAGTAAGCTACTTTGGTGCCATTTACATCTAGAGTTTTAGCTACTAAAATAGGGTCCTCAATTTGGTTTTGTACTTTGGTAAGCGTAACCTCTTTGGCACTATCTGAAATAGTATTGTCGGATACAGTAGCCATTCCTAAGGTGTACGTACTGTTCTCCCCAAAAAGTAAAGCTCGATAATTGCTCACGGTAAGTTGGGTGCCATCCACTCGGGTAAAAAATTCTCCTCTTTGGATATCCTTGGTGGAAGCATCAGAATTTGGAACGATATATTGTACATATCCAAAAACGTTTTCGGTATCGCCAATGAGTCCCAAACCGAACTCCAAACCATTACTTTGAGAGATTCCAGAAAGGTTGCTTACCAATTCGCTGTAATCTTCATTGGCAAAACTAAAACGGTCATCTCCATACAATAATATGTCGTAGAAAAAGCTTTCAGGGTCTGTATAGCCCTCTAAGTACTCTGTGTATTCCGCATTGGTGGCAAATCTGTCATCGGCCAAATCGTTCACCTCACCCTGCCAAAAATACCATAGGTTCATGGCCTGCCACATAAAGTTTTGGGCAGTTACATTAGCAGTTGGTTCAGGTTCGGGAGTCTCGCCATTTTTTATGCCATCATCATCACTACAAGAAAAAAAAGACAAAGACAATCCCAAAAAAAGGAAGAAATACTTTTTCATAGCATCAATTTTTGAAGAACTCCGCAATTATCATTCCATTATTATAGGTTAATTGGGCCGATTGGGGAATCCTTAATTGTATAATTTTACCTTGCAAAATAGGCACATCTAGGCAGATTGCAAATTTTTTGTAACAAATTTCGATATGTATCGTCGTGATAATGTAGGCCGATAAGAAAGCTTGCAACAACTAAGACAACCAAATGAAACAGACAGAATTTTTAAACGTGGTGATGCCCTTTAAGGACAAGCTATACCGAATGGCTAAACGCCTTTTGGTGTCCAGGGAGGAAGCTGAAGATGCCACACAAGAAATTTTGTTGAAGCTTTGGTCAAAAAACGAGTCGATGGGAGAGTACAAAAATGTAGAGGCCTTTGCCATGACCATGACCAAAAACTTTTGTTTGGACCGATTAAAATCCAAACAAGCTGGCAACCTAAAATTGGTCCACAGCAATTACACCGACGAAAACACATCGTTACAAAAACAGTTGGAAGCGGAGGACAGTATAAGCTGGATGGAACGGATAATGGAAGAGCTGCCAGAGCAACAAAAGATGATATTGCAACTGCGCGATGTAGAGCAATATGAGTTCGAGGAAATCTGCGAACTATTAGACATGAAACCGACGGCAGTGCGAGTAGCATTATCGAGGGCGAGAAAAACAGTAAGAGAGGAATTGATAAAAAAACATAGCTATGGAATTGGGTAACATAGAAAAAATATTGGAAAAGTACTTCGAGGCTTCCACAACGGTGGCCGAAGAAAAAACACTTAGGGAGTATTTCGCACAGGACAGCGTAGCACCGCACTTGGAGCAGTACAAACCCATGTTCAACTACTTTTCCATTGCCAAGGAAGAAAAGTACACCAAGCAGGTACCATTAAAACCTAGAGTAAACTATTACAAATGGCTTTCCGTTGCAGCGGCAGTAGTTTTAACCTTCGGCATTTACTTTGGTAACGAATACCAAGAAGCGCAGGCAGAAAAGGCAAAAGCGGAGTACGCTTACCAAGAAACCAAAAAAGCGTTTGAGCTCTTAGCAGAAAATTTTAGCAAAGGCACCGAAAAAGTAGCCTACCTGAAAGAGTTCGAAGAAACAAAACAAAAAATTTACAACAACAATTAAAAAACGTAACAAGATGAAAAAGTATATTTTAATCACATTGATCGCACTATTGCCAATTGCAGGATTTTCTCAATCCCTTTTCGACAAGTTCGAAGATTTGGACGAAGTAACCGCGGTTGTGGTGAACAAAAGCATGTTCAATCTACTTTCTAAAATAGATGTAGATGTGGACGACCCCGAAGCAAGAGATTTCATGGATATTGCCAGCAGTCTTAAAAGCTTAAAAGTTTTTACCACCGATAACGAAAAAATCGGTTCCCAGATGAAAGCATCCGTAAGCAGCTACTTGCAATCTTCACAAATGGAAGAGTTGATGCGCGTAAAAGATAAGGATGCCAATGTAAAGTTCTACATTAAACAAGGTAGAGATGAGGATCACGTAAGCGAACTTCTAATGTTCATTACAGGGATGAACAACGTGGAAGCCGATGGTAGAAGATTTGAAACCGTACTATTGTCTTTGACTGGGGATATCGATTTGAATAAAATCAATTCCTTGACCAAAAAGATGAACTTGCCCGAAGAGTTGAACGAAGCAGGCAAGAAGAACTAAATAATCAGTTGGTCGGTAACTATGGGTCCCGGAACTGTAACAAAACGGTTCACTTAACGACCTATCGTTATCGACCTTCAAGGGTTTATACAATCAATCAAAAACAACAACATGAAACATATTATAAAAAGTATTATGGTATTGGGGGCAATTTTATTGGCCTCCTGTTCTTCGCAACAAAGTTTGCAAGAATACTATGTGGACAATTCCGAGAACCCCAATTTTTTAAGTATTGATGTTCCGGCAAGCATTCTTAAAATGGAAGGGGTAGATTTAAACGATACCCAAAAAGAAGCGGTTGAATCTTTGCGTAAATTCAATTTATTGGCGTTTAGAAAAAATGCGGACAATGCTGCGGAATATGAAGTGGAAAGAAAAAAGGTTCGTGAAATTCTAAAGAACGATGATTTTGTGGAATTGATGAAAATCAACTCCCAATACGGCAAAGGCGTAATCAAATATCTTGGAGATGAAGATGCCATCGATGAGGTCATTATCTTTGGGGATAGCAACGATAAAGGATTTGCTTTGGTACGTGTTTTGGGCAAGGATATGAATCCGGCCCACATCATCCAATTGATGCAGGCCATCCAAAAATCCGAATACAAAGGAGAAGGGTTGGGCGAAATTGGTGACTTCTTAAAGGGATAAGACCTAAAATCACATAAATTTTAAAAGGACGGTTTTGGCCGTCCTTTTTTTATGTTTAAGAGTCAAGGAATTAGGTGACCTGTTTTGTATATTAGTGTCACACAAAAAGAACACTAACAAAACTATATCGCCATGGAAAAAGCAGAAGAATGGGTCACATATGGCCTTGACCTCATTAAAGAATTTGGTCCAAAACTGATCACCGCTATCATTATTTATATCGTTGGTGCGTGGATAATTAAAAGAATTGTAAAAGGTACACGGACGGTAATGTCCAAAAGCAAATATGATGAATCCTTGCAAAAATTCTTGCTCAACCTCTTCTCATGGGCATTAAGAATTTTCTTGATTATTATCGTGATTTCCAGGTTGGGAGTCGATGTGACCACCTTTGCCGCCGTAATTGCCGCTGCAGGTTTGGCAGTAGGTCTCGCTCTACAAGGGTCCTTGTCCAATTTTGCCGGTGGTGTACTGCTGATGATGTTTAAACCTTACCGCATTGGAGACCTTATTGAAGCCCAAGGAGTTTTGGGCGTGGTAAAGGAAATAGAAATTTTCACCACAAAATTGATTACCCCGCAGAACAAACTTGCCATTGTACCCAACGGAGCCATGGCCAACGGAAACATCATCAACTATACCGCAGAAGGCAAAATGAGGGTCGACACGGTAATCGGGGTTGGCTATGGAGAGGATATCAAAAAAACCAAAGAAGTGTTGTTAAAGGTGCTTACATCCAATCCTAAGGTGTTGGAGGACCCAGCGCCTTCAGTAAATGTGATGGAGTTGGCCGATAGTTCGGTAAACTTTGCGGTTAGACCCTTTTGCAAACCAGAAGATTACTGGGATGTGTATTTTAATACGTACGAAAACTGCAAATTGGCGTTAGATGCCGCTGGAATCGAAATTCCTTATCCACATCAGGTGGAGATCCATAAAAATGCATAAATAATGTCATTTTGAGCCTAGCAAAGAATCTATTCAGATTTCTCACACCCTCTTCGTTCGGTTCGAAATGACAACTCTAGGTCATTTCGATATGAGGAGTTGTGCGACGATTGAGAAATCTAATAAATTAGGAATCACCTTTTTATTTTCCCCTAGAGGCCTAACTTTTTTAGGAAGTTGTCTTTAAGGGGGTAATTTTACATCGTGCTGTCATCCTGAGCGCAGTCGAAGGAGCGGTCGAGATGCTTCAAATGGTTCTCGACTTTAGTCTATTTTGAGCGAAGTCGAAAGACTCGAATGGATATGTTTTAACCATTCGTCAATTCAAATCTATTGTACGTCAATTATGGCTTCTTTCATTTAACAATAATTTTGAAATTCACTTATTAATGAAAATTTCAAAAAATTTTAAATGAAAGAACAAATAACAGTTGATTCAGCTATCAGACGTGGACACCTCATGGTTAATGTTCCTGTTTTTATTGCTATAATTGGTTGCCCTGCTCTTGCATTTTTTCTTTCTCAACAAAATTTAACACCAGGTTGGGTAATCGGAATTGCTTTTCCTATAGGAATTCTTATAGGATGGTTGATTTGGAGTGTTATGATTACCAAATGGAGAATCTGGGCATTTGAAAATGTGAGAAATGTTCATGAATTAAAGAAAAGGGCAATTCAGGAAAAATTAATTTGGAATGACGGCAATGTCTTTGAAAGATCAGAAATAAGAAACAGGGAAGAAAGGATAAAGCTTAAAAAACTGGAAAAGAAATTTGATGAAGAGGACTTATTTAAAGAAGATTATACTCTTCCCCCGAAAATCGAGATCTATTATTCCAAATCTTATAACTATTTAGAATTAGGAGTATCACTTTTGATTATTGGGGTAGGGATTTACTTTCTTATTATGGGTCAAATTAAAAACTACATTTTGGGTGGGATAATGTGTCTAATAGGGTTTGGAAGTACTATAAAGGAAGCTCGTAAAGCATTTAATTATAAACCACAGCTTGTTATTGATAAAAACGGTATTAAAACCAAAAGTTCTGGTTTTAATACTTGGACATCAATTACAAACGAACAAGTAATTAATTATGGCTATGGTAAATATGCTAAATCCTATCTGACTTTTTCTTATGGAGAGGGTTTAATCGAAAAAATTGAAATTAACCCATTGAACGTTAATAATCGAGAAATGGAAAATATTATTAGAACCTATAGATTACGAAATATAAAGTATCGCCGATAACTGTAAAACGACTAATTTGAAAAGTTAACCTTATTAATCCTAAACCCCGGTGTAATTCGCTGGGGTAATTTGTTTCAATTCAGATTTAATAGCATCCGAAACTTCCAAAGTCTCAATAAAATCGGCAATGGATTTTTGGTTGATTTTCTCATTGGTGCGGGTCAAGCCCTTAAGGGCTTCGTATGGGTTCGGATAACCTTCCCTTCTCAAAATGGTTTGAATAGCCTCTGCAACTACCGCCCAGTTGTCTTCCAAATCTTGCTCAAATTTGGTTTGGTTCAACACCAATTTGTTCAAGCCTTTTAAAGTAGACTGAAAACCAACAATAGTGTGTGCAAAGGGAACCCCAACGTTACGTAAAACCGTACTATCGGTAAGGTCACGTTGCAAACGGGAAATAGGTAATTTGGCGGACAAATGCTCGAAAATGGCATTGGCCAATCCTAAATTCCCTTCAGAATTTTCAAAGTCAATTGGGTTTACTTTATGTGGCATGGCCGAAGAACCAACCTCTCCTTTTTTGATTTTCTGTTTAAAGTAATCCATGGAAATATACGTCCAAAAATCCCTGTCCAAATCAATCAAAATGGTGTTGATGCGTTTTAAGCAATCGAACAAAGCGGCCATATGGTCGTAATGTTCAATTTGGGTGGTGGGGAAAGAATGGTGCAATCCCAATTTTTCTTGAACAAATTGTTGTCCAAAAGCTCTCCAGTCGTTGTTTGGATACGCTACTTTGTGTGCATTGTAGTTTCCAGTGGCACCACCAAATTTGGCAGCACTTGGGATATCGTTCAATAAATTAAATTGCTCTTTGAAACGCTCCACAAACACCTCTATTTCCTTGCCCAAACGGGTAGGGGAGGCAGGTTGTCCGTGCGTACGGGCCAACATTGGAATGTTTTCCCATTCATTGGCCAAGGTTTTCAACTTTTCAAAAATCTCCAAATACGATGGTACGTACACATCGTTCATGGCCTCTTTAATGGAAAGAGGAATGGCGGTATTGTTGATATCTTGGGAAGTCAACCCAAAGTGGATAAACTCCTTATATTTTTGAAGGTTAAGGGCATCAAACTTTTGCTTGATGAAATATTCCACAGCCTTAACATCGTGGTTGGTGGTTTTTTCAATATCCTTAATGGCCTGCGCATCAGCCGCAGAAAATTCTTGGTAAATCTTCTGTAATTCAGGGAAAAGAGCTGTATTAAAATCGGCCAGTTGGGGCAATGGAATTTCGCAAAGCGCAATAAAGTATTCAATTTCTACCTGAACACGATATTTTATCAAGGCCTCTTCCGAAAAGTAATCTTTTAAAGACTCAGTTTTGTTTCTATATCTACCGTCTATCGGCGAAATGGCATTTAGTGGTGTCAACGACATGGTCAAGAAAATTTTGAAAGGGTCAAAGATACTTAAAGTCTACTGTTTAGATACCCAATTTGGCCAACTTATCCAGAGTTTTTTTTGCTCGGTTCTTATAACCTATGGTTCCGGTGTTGTAACTATCTTCCAGGACCAGTTTGAGCTCTGGGTGCACCCAAGGAAATTTTAACCCCAAGTAATACAAACTGGTCATTGAAAATACCTTGGGGGCCATGTTCATGGGACCAATCAGCCAATCAAAACAGCAGGTCAATACTTTCTCTAATTGTACATCGGTAATATTTTGAATAAAAACAGGGTCTTCTTTTTTAAAATAAGCCTCGCAGACCATCTCGCAAACGTGGGCCATGGGACGAATACAGGATTCGGTTTGTAGTTGGGACAACCCATTCACAAAGATTTCGAAAAAAGGGAGGAGATATTCCAATCTTTTACGCATTAAGTGGTCAAAAGTCCAGCTGGCATTGAAGGTGCCCTCTTTGTCTTCCAACAAGACCTCTTCAAAAAGAAAAGAGGTCAAATCAGGTTCATTTTCCAATTGTTGTACCAGCCTGTCAACTTGAAATTTTGACAATCTTCCAGCAGAAAGTGCGGTATGAAGCATTTCTTTCGTCACAAAAAATCAATATCTTTAGTAAAATCCTAAGTGATGAAAGTAGTAAAAATTATAGCGATAGTATTATTGGCAGTGCTTTTGGGCATGCAATTTTACAGACCTCCAAAAAATGTGGACAAAGGGGATTACGTGGCTGCTTTTGAAACCGAGACGCAACCTCCGGCCGAAGTAAAACAGATTTTAAAAACAGCTTGCTATGATTGCCACAGTGCCAATACCGAATATCCTTGGTACAACAATATCGCGCCTATTTCTTATTGGTTGGCAGGGCATATTGATGATGGTAAACGACACTTGGACTTTTCATCATGGAACAGTTACGATGCCAAAAAGAAGGACCATAAGTTGGAGGAGGTGATTGAAGAGGTGAAAGAAGGCAAAATGCCCTTGAAAGAATACACTTGGACACATTCGGAAGCGAATTTAACCGAAGACCAGGTGAAAATTTTGGTAGAGTGGGCCGATAAGGCTAGGGCAAAGTATTAATTAATTCCTCCACTAATGTAGGAACTCCTTCTGCTGCTGTTTTTGAAATTATCTTGAGATTATCAAAATCGGTTGCTCGAATGGTAGGGCGTGGGTCGATAAAATAAATTGGGGTTTGTATGGGAGCATAATGAATCAAACTTGCTGCCGGATACACTTGCATGGATGTGCCTACAATGATTAAAATTTCGGCTTCTTGTGTAATCTGTGCCGCGGTTTCCAGCATAGGAACCATTTCGCCAAACCATACAATATGTGGGCGTAGTTGATGTCCCTTACTATCGACATCCCCTAAAACCAGATCTTTTTTCCAATCCAAAACAAGCGATTCGTTTACCGTACTTCGAACTTTAAAAAGTTCGCCATGCAGGTGCACTACATGGGAGCTACCTGCCTGTTCGTGAAGATTGTCGACGTTTTGGGTGACTATGCTTACATCAAAAGCTGTTTCCAATTGGGCCAAAGCGGTATGACCGGCATTTGGGGCAACTTCCAATAACTGTCTTCTTCGTTGGTTATAGAATTCCAATACCAATTCTGGGTTTCGGGCAAAGCCTTGTGGAGATGCCACTTCCATTACATCGTGCCCCTCCCAAAGTCCGTTGGCATCCCTAAAGGTTTTTAGTCCACTTTCGGCACTCATTCCTGCTCCAGTGAGCACTACAATTTTCTTTTTTGTCATATCCAGCGTTCTAAGGATTTGTAGGTATATAAATTCATGTGATTTATAGACTTTTAAAATACCAATAAATATAGAGCTCCTCAAAAATGCCTCAGCCAATTGATGAAATTTAATCTTGGTGTAGTTCCAGTTCCGATATGCGAATTATGCTTTGTAGGTGCTGGTCTATATCCTCTTCTTCCATGGCCTGCAATAACTGTGTGGTGGAGAATTGGATTTTAATGATAAAGTTTTGAAATCGGATTGAGTTGAATGTTTTGATATTCTTTTCTCCCGCAACAGCATTCATTCTCATTTGGGAGAAATCCATTTCTTCTAGAATGAATTTTTCAAGCGACTTCAATTCTGTAACTACAATACTTTCCTCTTCCTGATAATCGGTAAAGACATCCTTCCAAGAAGATAGCAAATGTTTCAGTGAATCATTTTGGATGACCTCTATTGAAGAAGAATACAATAAAGATTCAACCAATCCATTGGATGGATTGTACATGTAACTTTGAAAAATCCCTTGAAAATATTTTACAATGGAATCTGCTTTTTGTTCTTCTGGAAGTGGAAAAAATGAAATGACTTTATTGCAAGCTTCCAATTTGGTTTGGTACGTACTTCTTCCCAATTCGAAAAGCTGTTTATTATTCAGGAATTCAGAGTTCAATTGTTTCAAAATCAATTTTTCCCGTTGTCTATCCTTATTTTTTTGGCTCCAATTATTTAATTGGAGGGCAATAAGAATCCCAACTACCACCAAAATAATTTCGCCCAGTGCATACAGTAAATATTTACTGAATTTGTTTTCTTCAAACAATTGTTTACGAATATTTCGAAAAAATCTAATCATGGGGCAAATCTTCTGAAAGTTGAATAATGCGGTCCATAGTTTTTTTGGCCCGATCTAAATCCCCTGAATTTATATTGTTATTCAGGTCATTGTACCTGTCCAAAACATAATTATCGAATTCCATGGTTTCCAAGAAACTTAAATCTACCCTGGGGTCCGTTAGTAGTTCTTCATAATTCAAACTATATATAAAATGCTGTTTTTCATATGGTTTCAGGTGGGTGTTGTAGTTGTTACTGGCTCTAAGTTCCTCTTCTTGATAATCGTACAATACATCGTTCCAGCCCCAAAGTAATTGCCTGAGCTCATCGTTGGATATAATTTCTATGGATGAATTATTGAGCAAACTGTTGGTAATTCCTGTAGATGGATTGTAAGTATAGGTCCATCCTAGGTTAAATATATGATAGGACAAAGAATCTATGTTGATGTCATTAAGTTCTATCGGCAATCTGGATTTTAGATAAACTGCGGACTGCAATCCTTTTTTGTGTTTGAAAACAACAGAATCCAACAAAATTTTATTGGCTAAAAACTCTTGGTGAAGATCATTAAGGATGAATTTTTCCTTTTGTTTTTGTTTTCGCCCATCATTCCAAGTATTAATTTGGAGCGCCAACAAAATTCCAATGACCACAAGAATAATTTCCCCAATGGCATAAAGCATGTATTTGGAAAATTTATTTTCAGAAAGCAATCGTTGACGAATTTTTCTAAAGAGGGTTATCACTAGAGGTTGGTTTCTCTAAAGATATGATATTTATGGAATTACATGCTTGTTAATTTGCCTCAACCCCTTCAAAAGTCATGATCACAGGTTTTATGGTTCCATCGGGATTAAATTCCATTTTATCCATACAGGTAACGCGGTGGTCTCTGTCCTTGTTGGGTATAGGTCGTCTGTGGTACACAATGATCCATTCATCCGTACCAGGTTTGTTGATCACGGAATGATGTCCCGCCCCGGTGGCGATATCACCATCTTTGGACTCTAAAATAGTACCAATTCGCTTATAGGGGCCAGTGGGTTTGTCGGACATGGAATAGGCAACTTTGTAGCTGCCATCCGTCCAGTTGCCTTCCGACCACATAAAGTAATACACACCGTTTCTTAAAAACATAAATGGTCCCTCCACATAGCCTTCTGGAGTTATTTCTTTAAAAAGGCTGCCATCTTCCCAAGGTTCAAACCCTGTAAAATCCGAATTGAGTTTTCCGAGGTTGCAATGACTCCATCCCCCATAAAAAAAGTAATACGTGCCATCTACATCCTTAAATGCAAATTGGTCAATGGGCTGTGCATTATTGTAAAAATCTGAAATCAACGGTTGGCCCAAATAATCTTCGAACGGGCCACCTGGGCTATCGGAAACGGCCACACCAATTCCGCCATAATGATTGATATCGTTGTTCGGATCGTACGAACTTCTTCCGGGACGCTGAATATCGTTTGCTCCAAAAAACAGGTAATATTTACTGTCTTTTTCGATAATGGAGGGGGCCCAAAGTGCTTGCCGCAACCATTTAATTTTGGTCGTATCCAAAATACGCTCATGTTTTTCCCAGTTTACAAGGTCTTTGGAGGAAAAAGCATCAAAATGTAATTGCTTGTCATAATCATCCGAAAAGGTAGGGTAAACCCAATAGGTGTCCCCAAAAACAGCTCCCTCGGGGTCGGCATACCAACCTTCAAAAATGGGATTGTTTTGTTTTTTATTGGATTCTTGAGCAAACAAACTTATGCTGCAAAGAGCGTAAAAGACTATAAAAAGGTTTTTGGCATTCATTTTTGTTAAGGTTAATTAGGATGTTGGATGGTTTAAATTGTCATCCATGGCACCTAATATAGTAAATCCAATTTTTTCTATCTTGGTTTTATGTTTGACCATGATTTGCTGGCATATTTAGAGGGATATCTCACCGAAGAACGTAAACAACGGTTTTTGGAAGTGCTACACCAACGCACAAAACACATTACGGTGGCCATTGAAGATGTTTATCAATTGCATAATACCAGTGCCATAATCCGTAGCTGTGATGTTTTTGGCGTACAGGAGGTGCATGTAGTTGAAGACCGCTTTGGTAAACGATTGGATAAAAATATTGCAGTTGGGGCGGAGCAGTGGGTAGATGTGACCCGTTATCGAAACACCACTAGCTGCATTTCGGCCTTAAAAGAAAAGGGATATCAAATTATTGCCACCACCCCACACAATGATTCTACTTTGTTGTCCGATTTTTTTCCTTTGGAGAAATCTGCAATTTTTTTTGGAACCGAGAAAGAGGGATTGTCCGAGGAAGTAATGAAGCAGGCCGATGGGTTCTTAAAAATCCCGATGGTTGGTTTTTCCGAGAGTTTGAATGTTTCTGTTTCTGCAGCAATCATCGTTCAAGCAGTGGCTCATAAAATTCGTAATTCTGATGTAAAATGGCAGTTGTCCGAATTTGAGATGCTTGAAAAACGGTTGGACTGGACCAAAAAATCCATTAAAGATGTAGAAGGAATTATTTCGAGGTACTTGATGGATTGATATTTTTTGTATTTTCAACTGTTAATCAATCAATTACAGTTATGATTTTTCTTTACATCGTATTGGGCATTATTCTGCTCATCGCTATTTTGGCCGCCATTGCGCCTAAAACCTACAATGTTTCTCGCTCAATTGAGCTTGCTAAACCCAAAACTGAGGTGTTCAATTACCTTAAATATTTAAAAAACCAAGATGAATGGTCGCCATGGGGAAAACGGGACCCAAATATGGTCAAGAAGTTTACTGGGACCGATGGTGAAGTGGGTGCCATAAGTTATTGGAAGGGAAACAAGGAAGTCGGGGAAGGGGAGCAGGAACTCACAAACATTGAAGAAGGAGTACGCATTGATTCCGAACTTCGTTTTTTAAAGCCATGGAAATCCACTTCCGATGCCTATATGATCACAGAAGATATTGATGAGAACAATACCAAAGTGGTATGGGGTTTTTCTGGGAACAATCAATTTCCTATGAGTATTATGATGTTGTTCATGAGCATGGATAAAATGATTGGCAAAGATTTTGAAGAGGGACTCGCCAGTTTAAAAGAAATCATGGAAAAATAAAAGATATGGAAAACAATATGGTTGGATGGTTCGAGATTCCCGTTACTGATATGGCGCGGGCCAAGACGTTTTACGAAGCAGTATTTCAAATTGATATTCAGATTCACGATTTGGGAGGCACCAAAATGGGTTGGTTTCCTTGGGAAGAAGGAAAACCTGGTTCGCCAGGAGGGCTTATTGAAAACAAATCACATTACACCCCGAGTGAAACAGCAGGGGTTTTGATATATTTTTCAAGTGCTGATGTAAGCAACGAACTAGGTCGAATTGAAGCGGCTGGAGGAAAAATTGTGCAACCTAAGACTCAAATCAGTCCAGATATTGGCTATATGGCGTTGTTTTTAGACACCGAAGGCAATCGTATTGCCTTGCACTCCAGAGCTTAATGCTTATTCTACCAATTCTAGAAGGGCGATATCAAAGTCGTTTTCCAGAATAACTTTTCCATTGGCCACCACCACTTCGGTATTGGAATAGGTATCGCGTAGGGTAGTACCATCCCCAAAGAATCCTTTTACCCAAAGTGATTTTTTACCTTTAGGTAAATCTAATCCTATTACAACTTTGTCTTTGTATTCGCCATTGGTGTAGGTTCTCGAAAAAACATAGGGCGATTTGGCCAGACGTTTGTGTTTTCCTGCGCCCACTGCTGGGTGATTTCTTCTGAATTGCCCCAATTTTTGCCAGTGTTTATGGATCTGTTGAATCTCTGGATTACCAACCAAATCTTCCCAGTTCATCAGGGAACGAAGGTTGGCATCACCTTCGGCACCCTCAACCACCAAGGGTCTAGAGGTTTCGTCGCCATAATATACTTGCGATGCGCCAGGTGTTAACAATAGCACGTTGGCGGCACGATACGGTTGTTTGCGTTCACGGTCGAACGGTGAACCATCATCATGTGAGGTAAGGTAGTTTAGAACACTTTTGTCCTTTAATTTGGTGTGGAGCAGCTTGCTGTACTTCTTAAAAATGGACTCATAATCCTTTCCTGCATCATATTTTAGCTCAAAATTGATAAGGCTTTTGAATCCGAAATCAAAGTAATCTACTTTTTGATCACCAAAATCAAAATCACGACCACCTGAAATTCCATAATTGTAGACTTCACCTACCATGTAAAATGGGTTATCATCCAAAACATGGTCTTGATGCTTTTTCTTCCACACTTCAAAGGCGTAATCGGCTTCTTTGTGCAAATCCCCCCATGCATTTTCATTCACATGTTTTACAGTATCTACGCGAAAACCATCAACCCCCAAATCGTTGATGTAGTCCGTCAACCATTTTATAATGTAATAGCGTGGCGCCCTAGGGTATCCAGTACGTTCAAAAAACAGTTGGAGTTCATCGAGTTCTTTGCTCAAACGTCCTTCGTTTTTCCATTTGGCCAAAAGGGCATCAGGCAATTCTACGGGTTCATCACTTTCTGTTAAAATGTCGGGTAAATTTTGAACCAGTGTACATGCCGTTGTGTTTTCGTAGGTGGTAAACTCGCAACTTGGGCCTGTTCTTACCCAATCATCAGGCCAAACGGGGTCTTTTTCTGTAACGGGACCTGTGTGGTTTAAAACCACGTCCATTAGGACACGAATGCCTTTTTCATGAGCGGTTTTCACCAATTTTTCCAAATCTTTTTTGGTTCCGAAATTAGGGTCGATGGCTGTCCAGTCTTTGGCCCAGTACCCATGATACCCATAGGTTTTTCCGGTTCCTTCATCCGTTGCCCCATGAATTTGCTCTACCACAGGCGTAAACCAAATGGCATTGATGCCTAAATCGGTAAAATAACCTTCTTCAATTTTCTGAATGATTCCTTGGATATCACCACCTTCAAATCCCCTTAAAACGGCAGTAGTGTCTGTTCGCCCAAAATTCACATCATTTTCAGGATTTCCATTATTGAAACGATCTGTGAGCAGGAAATAAATATTGGAACCTTCCCAAACAAATGGCACCTCTTTTTTTGGCGTATCTACTTGAACTATCTCTTTGGTTTCTGGTTGTTTTTCTATTGGTTTTTCAACCTTTTTACAGCCAGCTAGGAAAGAAATTACGGCCATGTACACAAGCAGTTTTTTCATGCATTGGGATTTTGTCTAAAGCTATAAAATGAATATGGAAATCAAAAATTTATTTATAGCCCAAAGATGGTTCAAATGCTCTTGTTGGTGGCGGGTTTATTGTTTTCGGTTAAGCACTTTATATTCTTCGTAGCAACTGGATATTGCATCCAAAATTTGAAGATCGTTGGCGGTTTGAATAAAGGATTTTGAATAATTGCAGTTATTGAGGATGTCCTCTATGTCCACTTTCTCCAATTGAAGTAACTCTGTCAAGGTTTCCCGGTCAAACTTAGAGGCCAATAGGTCTCGGATATTATCGTCTTCTTTGATTTGACGCAGCTTTCGCATTTGCCTTGGTTTTTTCCCAAAGAGGTTCCGCAGTAAATCCGCTGGATTTAAAATAGCTCCCAAAACCTTGGTCACGGCGCTGGGGCTCTTGCTGCCAGCTTCATAACTAGTGGGCAAACCCGAAATGCTGTACTGTCGGGCATCGTTTATGGGAAGGTTCTTAACATCAATTTCTAGATAGCCCGTCAATTGATAAGGTCGAACAATAACTTCTTCCAATGCGTATGCCAACTCGGTCAAGGCAATTTTAGTGTCCTCAAAGCGAAACATATCGTTGGTCACCCTTACTTTTTGGGTTTTAAATCCTAAATAAGAAAAGTATAGGGTGTCATTTACCATGGCAGGAATAGTAAACTTACCGTCTTGGTTGGTAATGGTTCCCTTCACCAAGTTCAAATTGACCACGTGAACACTTTCCAATGGAAAATCGGATTGTGCATTGATCACGGTAGCGGTAAGTTCTCTAACCTCCTGATTTTCATCATCAGTTTGGGCAAAACTGAAGAATGTCACGGAGCAAAATAGTATAAGTAGATATTTTTTCATGCAATCTTAGTAGCTATAAAAGTACTAAACAAAGAAAAATAAATAGGAGCCCCGTGGCATTTAATATAGAATTAACTAATAAAAGCCAGATCTTTTTTTGCCTCCTTTTTTACCGTAACCTCCTTTGTTTCCACCTCTGCTTCCACTTTTGCTGCCTCCTTTATAAGAGCTGTTTCCACCTCTTCGGCCTCCACCTTTTCTTCCGCTACGCTTTTTGCCACCTTTTCCGCCGCCACCGCCACCTGGTTTAGTGGAAATTTCAACGTTGATAAAGCGACCTTCCAATTTAAATTCGCTAAAGGTTTGTAAAATAAACTCGGCTAAATGTGCATCGGAATTAAAGAAAGAGAAACTATCCTTGGTGTCCACATTAAAAATGTCCTCTTTCTCTACGTTCAAGGTATCTCTTAAGAAATCCTTAAGGGACATCCAGTCGTAACCATCGCGTTCCCCAACATTAATAAAGTAACGCACGGAGCCTTCATTTGGAATTTCGCCCTTGGCGCCTTTCCCATCTCCCTTATCTTTACCGCTGTCAGCGCTGTTTAGGTCTTTGGTTTTACTGTAATAGTTGTAGAATTGGGTAAATTCTACAGAGAATATCTTTTTAATAAGTTCTTCACGGTCAATCCCTTCCAACACATCGTTAATGGCAGGCAAGTAACTTTCTATTTCTTGGTTGACCTTGGTGTCTTTGATTTTGTTGGCTAAGTGATACAACTGAATCTCACAGATTTCCATACCATCAGGAATATTTTTCTTAATGAATTCCTGTTTGATCTTACTTTCTATGGATTTGATCTTGCGAAGCTCTGAACGCGTTACAATGACCATGGAAATACCTGATTTTCCTGCTCTACCTGTACGTCCACTTCGGTGGGTGTAGGTTTCGATTTCATCTGGCAATTGGTAGTTGATTACGTGAGTTATATCATCTACATCAATTCCACGGGCCGCAACATCGGTAGCCACCAACATTTGTACTTGCTTTTTACGGAAAGAGTTCATGACCAAATCTCTTTGGTTTTGACTCAAATCCCCATGAAGTGCACCAGCATTGTAGCCATCTTCAATCAATTTTTCAGCAACACGTTGGGTATCTCTTTTGGTTCTACAGAATACAACGGAGAAAATTCCGGGGTTGGCATCAGCCAAACGTTTAAGGGCTGCGTAACGGTCACGACCTCCAACTACATAATATTCATGTTGTACGGTAGTTGCACCTGCGTTAACAGTTCCTACGGTGATTTCCACAGGTTTGTGCATGAACTTTTTGGCAATGGTAGAAACTTCTTTGGGCATGGTGGCAGAAAACAACCATGTGAACTTTTCTTTGGGCGTATTGGAAAGAATATCCTTGATATCTTCAAAAAAGCCCATGTTCAACATTTCATCTGCCTCATCCAATACGCAATAATCGATTTTGGAAATATCGACCATTCCTCGGCCAATCATATCCTTCATACGACCCGGGGTTGCCACAACAATTTGGGCCCCTCTTTTAATTTGTCTGGCCTGTTCCGTAATACTGGCACCACCATAAATGGCAACCACGTTCAGTCCTTTAACGTATTTGGAGTAAAGTTTTAATTCGTTAGTGATCTGTAAGCACAGTTCACGAGTAGGAGAAAGGATCAAACCTTGTGTGGTTCTGCTCTCTTCCTGAATTTTTTGGATCATAGGAAAACCAAAAGCTGCGGTTTTACCGGTTCCTGTTTGTGCCAAGGCAACCAAATCGGTCTCTTGGTCCAATAAAATAGGGATTGCTTTTTCTTGTACTTCTGAGGGGGATTCAAATCCGAGGTCGGAAATAGCATCCAATAGGGGTTGATCTAACCCCAAGGCTTCAAATTTTGTCATAGCGGTGTATATACCTTAAATCGCAAATATGTTTGTGTTGCACAGAGCGATTTTCTATAACCCATTTAAGCCCATCGCAACACCTTGCCCATACCGGCGGCGTTAATAAAGCGGCAAAGGTACGTTAAATTTATTCACTGGATGTTAGAAGGTGTTGTTTTTTAAAAAATCAACTAATTTTTGAATGGCCCTACCTCTATGACTAATAGTGTTTTTGGTCTCTGCGGGCAACTCACCAAAGGTGTTTTCATATCCGTTGGGCTTAAAAATAGGGTCGTACCCAAAACCACCCATGCCTTGTTCATTTTTAGTGATAATGCCCTGAACAATTCCCTCAAAAGCATAACTTTCTCCGTTTAGGTTCAGGTGGACCACCGTTTTAAAATGTGCATTACGGTTGCTTTTGCCCTCCAGTTCAGACAACAACTTTTGCATGTTGTGCTTGGCGTTTTTATGTTTGCCGGCGTATCGTGCGGAATAAACCCCAGGTGCTCCATCCAAGGCATCGACCAATAATCCCGTGTCATCGGAAAAACAGTTCAAACCATAGGTTTGGGTCACATAATCGGCTTTTATTTTGGCATTTTCTTCCAAAGTTTCACCTGTTTCTGGGATTTCATCAAAGCATTCAATGTCTTTTAAAGACAAAAGTTGAATGGATGAAGGAAGCAATTGCTGTACCTCCTTTAGTTTATGGTCGTTATGGGTGGCAAATACGAGTTTCAAATCAAAAAGGGTTCTATTTGAGACTCAAAAGTAGTAATTTCGAGTATTAACCTTATTGTATGAAAACTAAAGTCCCTCCTGTAGTAGTGATGTTGGTGTTCGCGGCACTGATGTATGTTTTGGATGCTTTTTTGCCCGTGGGTGAGTTCGATTTCTTTGGAAGAAATGCCCTGTCTTGGATATTGTTGGGTTTGGCAGCCCTTGTTGGGATGCTTTCTGTGGCACAATTTATTTTTAAAAAGACCACGGTAGATCCTTTAAAGCCCGAAAATGCCAATCATTTAGTGACCAAGGGAATTTACAATTACAGCCGTAACCCTATGTATTTGGCCCTTCTGCTTATTTTATTGGCCTTTGGTTTAAGGTTGGGCAATGCCTTTAACACCCTATTGGCTGCTGGGTTTGTGTATTGGATGAACCATTTTCAAATACAACCAGAGGAAGAGGTATTACAAAAGAAGTTTGGTCAGGAGTATAACATCTACTGTAAACTGACGAGAAGGTGGTTTTGATGGAGGTGGTTAATGGTCGAGGGTTGATGGTTGATGGTTGAGGGTTGCTGGTACAAGGTTATTAGATATTCGTGACCATTCGTGTAATTAGTGTCAATATTGATTTTGAGTTTGAACTTGAATTTGAGTTTGAACTTGAACCCAAACTTGCCATTTTGATTCCCCTAAATTGCAATAAGCAGTCTTTTGGGTGCCATTTGAAACAAATCGTAATAGATTTTTGATTTATCCGTAAATGTGTAAGGTTTTTAATAAGTTCCGATTAGAAGGATGGAATTTATGTTTAATTTTACTCCTTAATTTTTTACGCGGATCATGGTGGCAACAGGACGTAAATATGTTTTTGATTTTGATAGCACCCTAACTAGGGTAGAGGCATTGGATGTGCTGGCGGAAATGACCTTGGAGGGTAATCCTAAAAGGGAGGAGATTGTGGCCGAAATCCAAAAAATCACCAATTTAGGAATAGACGGAGATATTTCGTTCACTGAATCTTTGGAGCGAAGAATTCGTTTGCTAAGTGCCAACAAGGAAGATTTAGAGGATTTGGTAGTGGAGTTACGTCAAAAAATATCAAAATCCATCGCCACCAATAAAGAGTTCTTCGAAAAATACTCCGAGGATATTTATGTGATTTCCTGTGGATTCAAAGAGTTTATAGATCCTATTGTTGAAGAATATAACATTCCTTCCGACCGTGTATATGCCAATACCTTCAAATTTGATGCTGAAGGAAATATCATCGGCTTTGATGAAAACAATGTGTTGGCGGCCCATAACGGAAAAATAGAATGCTTAAAAAACTTGGACTTGGAAGGCGAGGTCCAGGTGATTGGTGACGGTTACAGTGATTATGTGATGCGTGAGGCTGGAATCGCCCATAAATTTTTTGCCTACACTGAAAATGTGCATCGTGACAAAGCGGCCAAAAATGCCGACCACGTAGCACCTAACCTAGATGAATTTTTATTTGTGAACGATTTGCCAAGAAACCTATCATACCCCAAGAATCGAATTAAAATATTATTACTGGAAAATGTACACCCTGCAGCTTTCGAAAATCTATCGGAAGAAGGTTTTTCAGTAGAATTGATAAAAACCAGTCTTTCTGAGGAAGACCTTATCGAGCGCATTAAGGGCGTTCACGTACTTGGGATACGTTCCAAAACCCAAGTAACCCAAAAAGTATTGGACGCTGCCGATAAATTGTTGGTGGTCGGCGCTTTTTGTATTGGAACTACCCAAATAGATTTGGAATACAGTAAAAAGAAAGGGGTGGTGGTCTTCAATGCACCGTACAGCAATACCCGTTCAGTGGTGGAGCTTGCCATTGGTCAGACCATTATGCTAATGCGTAGCATTTTTCCACGTAGTACAGAGATTCATAATGGTGAATGGAATAAAACTGCAGCAGGTTCCCAAGAAGTTCGCGGTAAAAATTTAGGTATTGTAGGTTACGGAAATATTGGTAAGCAAATGTCCGTTTTGGCAGAGGCCATGGGGATGAAGGTTTATTATTATGATGTAAACGACCAGTTGGCTATCGGTAATGCCATTAAATGTAGCACCTTGGAAGATTTATTGTCTGTTTCCGATGTTGTTACGTTACATGTGGATGACAATAAGGCCAACAAAAATTTTATTGGTGAACGAGAAATCAACCAAATGAAAAATGGTGCCAAGCTCATCAATCTTTCTCGTGGATTTGTGGTGGATATAGATGCTTTGGCCACGGCAATTAAAAGTGGCAAGCTGGGTGGCGCAGCTGTGGATGTTTTTCCAGTTGAGCCCCGAAGCAATGGTGATTTCGAAACACCGCTGCAAGGTTTGTCCAATGTAATTCTTACCCCACACATTGGTGGTAGTACCGAAGAAGCGCAACGAGATATCGCAGATTTTGTACCGAACAAAATCATGGATTACATCAATAGCGGAAATACGGTCGATGCCGTAAACTTTCCGAATATTCGTTTACCAAAGCAGAACAAAGCACACCGTTTCTTGCACATCCATAAAAATGTACCAGGCATCATGGCCAAAATCAATGAGGTATTGGCTAAATATGGCTTGAACATTACGGGGCAGTTCCTTTCAACAGATAGCGAAGTGGGATATGTGATTACCGATTTGGATAAGGAATATAACAAAGATGTCATCAAAGCCCTTAAGAAAATCGAGAATACCATCAAGTTTAGAGTACTTTACTAGTAGTTTGAAAAGCTAAGAGACAAGATCCTGGAGTTAAAAACCAAGAATCAAGAGCGTCTTGAATCTAAGTTTTTTTAAGGGGAGCGGTCTTTTATCTAATTATTGATGATGATAAGGCTCGTTTCGCAGAATGGTGAACCCACGATACACTTGTTCCACAATAAACAATCGAATCATTTGATGGGAAAAGGTCATTTTGGATAGACTGATTTTCCCTGAACTTTTCGTATAAACCGCATCGCTAAAACCATAAGGGCCACCAATCACCAGCACTAGGTTTTTAATACCGCTGTTCATTTGTTTTTGTAGGAATTGCGCAAAATCCATGGAAGTGTATTGTTTCCCTTTTTCATCCAACAATATTAAAGTATCTATAGGTTGAAGTTGGGCCAAAATCAGTTCGCCCTCTTTTTCCTTTTGTTGGGCTTCAGAGAGGTTTTTTCTGTTTTTTATATCGGGAATAATTTCCATTTGAAACTTGATATAGTGCTTTAACCGCTTTTCGTAAACGGATATAAGCTCTTCAAGTTCAGACTTATCGGTTTTTCCAATGGCAAGTAAGGTAATCTGCATGGTCAAAAATAGATTATTAAAGTGAAAAGAGGAAGTTTGCTTTAATTTGAAAAACGCAAGTCGAAACATCAAGTTCAATATCAAAAAGAGTTGTTGTCGATTTATCTTAAAAACCCAGTCCATGCATTATACTACGAATCGTTATATTGAAAAGTATTTCTCTCTGTAGGTGTAATTATTAGCCATTTAGGTGAATTATTTTGGGTTTGTACCTGAACTTAAGTCATTTAGCTAAAACCTATAATGGCATCCTCAAATACGCTCAATAACTCAGTACTTAATTAGCCCAACAACAGCTATGTTTTTACTATTTTCGTTAAAACCCCAATGGGATGATATCTGAAGAACAATTTAAAAACGAACTTAATTTAATCATTGCCAATGCCGTACGAGAGGATGTTGGTGATGGCGACCATAGCTCTTTAGCCTGTATTCCTGAATCGGCAAAGGGTAAAGCGAAACTTTTGGTTAAGGATGAAGGCATAATTGCGGGCGTTGATTTCGCCAAAATGGTTTTCGACTATGTAGACCCCGAATTAAAAGTAGAGGTCTTGATGGGAGATGGTGATAAGGTGAAATACGGCGATGTGGTATTTTATGTGGAAGGTAGCTCACAAAGTATTTTAAAAGCGGAACGCTTGGTGTTGAACGCCATGCAGCGTATGAGTGCCATTGCGACCAAAACCCATGATTTCGTTTCCATTTTGGACGGCACCGACACCAAAATTTTGGATACCCGAAAAACAACACCTGGTATTCGTGCTTTGGAAAAATGGGCCGTGAAAATCGGGGGCGGAGAAAACCATCGATTTGCTTTGTACGATATGATCATGCTTAAAGACAACCATATCGATTTTGCAGGAGGTATCTCCAGGGCCATTCAAAAAACGAAAGATTATTTAGCCGAAAAGAATAAAGATCTGAAGATAATTGTTGAGGCAAGAGATTTAAAAGAAGTCGATGAAATTTTGAAAGCAGGAGATGTGTACCGCATCCTACTCGATAATTTTGATTACGACGATACTCGCGAAGCAGTACAAAAAATAGGGGAGCATTGCCTAACCGAATCCTCAGGTGGAATTACCGAGGACACCATTCGCAAATATGCCGAATGTGGCGTAAATTATATTTCCTCTGGTGCCTTAACGCATTCTGTTTATAATATGGACCTAAGTTTAAAAGCCGTTTAAATGTCTGCAGCCATAGAAGAGCAGTTGGAAAAAATACCCGTAGTCAATTGGATAGTACGGTTATTAAAAAACATAAAGCTAAAAGCTTTTGAGGGACTCTCTTTCTATGATTTGATTGAAATGTATGTGGTTGGCGTGGTCCAAGGGGCATTGTCCACAAGAGCGAGCTCCATTGCCTTCAGTCTTTTTATGGCTTTGTTTCCATTGATTATTTTTATGGTGACACTTATTCCATTCATCATACCTTATGTAAGTGTGGGAAATGAGAATTTTGACGCACAATTTTTAGATTTTTTGGAGTCTTTTTTACCATCAGCAACCAGTGATTATTTTGGGGATATTTACCAGCAAATCAAAGACCAAAAACAAGGGGGACTACTATCTTCTTCCTTTATTTTGTCCATTTTTTTAGTGGCCAATGGGGTGAATGCCATTTTTGGAGGATTTGAATATTCCTATCACGTACAGTTGACCCGTAACTTTTTTAGGCAATACGCCTATGCTTTAATGGTGGGATTGATTTTGTCCGTCTTATTGATTATAGGGGCCGTGGCTTTTGTGTATTTCGAATTCTATATTGTGGAATACGCTAGCGAATACCTTGGGAAAACCATGGGCTACGATATAGAAAAGGGAGATGCCGTGGGTATTCAGATTGCCAAAGCACTATTTTTTCTTTTCTTGTCGTACATGACCACTGCCATTCTTTATTATTTTGGTACTGCAGAGGGTAGAAAAGCACGGTTTTTCTCTGCGGGTGCTTTAATGACCACCTTATTGTTCTTGCTCACCTCTTTTCTGTTCGGTATTTATGTAGATAAGTTTGCCCGATACAACGAATTGTATGGTGCTCTGGGAGGTTTGTTGATATTAATGGTATTTA
Organism: Flagellimonas cixiensis; assembly: GCF_042134615.1. GTDB lineage: Bacteria > Bacteroidota > Bacteroidia > Flavobacteriales > Flavobacteriaceae > Flagellimonas > Flagellimonas cixiensis. The sequence continues at coordinate 32,174 of NZ_CP169639.1, read as the reverse complement.
TTTGGCTCAATTCAAATATCTTGTTGCTTGGTTTTGAATTAAATGCCACACTGAACTCCTTAAAAAAAAGACATGAAAAGAACCAGAGCACGGAATAATTGGATGTATTTAATGTGTTTTCTGTTTTGTCAGATCACATGGTCGCAATCCGTTTTTGGAAAGTGGAAAACAATTGATGACCGCAACGGGATTAACAAGGCTATCATAGAGATTTACGAGGAAGATGGTTTAATGCATGCCAAGGTTGTTGAAATTTTGGAAGAAGGAAAAAAAGGAGCGCTGTGTACCAAATGTGATGGAGAAAAAAAAGATAAACCCATACTTGGAATGAAGATCATGCAAGATTTTGAAGAGCACAAGGATGGTGTTTATAAAGGTGATAGTTTGTTTGACCCAGAACAGGCCATGACATTTAAAGGAAAGGTGTGGTTGGATGAGGATAATGAAAACAGATTGAAGGTTCGCGGATATTTGGCATTTTTGTATCGAACGCAAACATGGCATAGGGTAGAAGAGGAATAGCGTATGGAATATTTTTTGGATGTTGTACTGCCCATTCCGTTAGAAAAGCTCTTCACCTATAAAATTACTTCTGTTGAGGCTGATTTTATTGAGGCTGGAATGCGCGTGGCTGTGCCCTTTGGGAAATCCAAAATCTACACAGGATTGGCCTATCGGATACATCAAAATGCTCCACAGGCCTATGAAGCCAAAGAAATTTATCAAATTCTAGACGAATTCCCCGTCGTAACAACAATCCAATTAAAACATTGGCACTGGTTGGCCGATTATTATATGTGTACTTTGGGTGAAGTAATTCGCAGTGCACTCCCCACAGCATTCTTATTGGAAAGTGAAACCTTGGTTTTGCCCAATAAAAATGCGGAAGTGGACGAAATGGATCTCAAGGATGATGAGTTTTTGGTATATGAAGCGCTGCAACATCAATCCGCATTAAAAATATCCGAGGTGTGCGACATTGTGGACAAAAAAAATGTGATGAAGTTGGTCAACACATTGGTTCAAAAAGGGATAGTACTGCAAAAAGAAGAGCTTTATGAGCAGTACAAGCCCAAAATGGTTCGCTATGTGAAACTTTCCGAGCAATACGAAGACGAAGCCCAATTGGCCGATTTATTGAACGAACTTACCCGAGCACCGAAGCAAAGCCAGGTTATTTTGTCCTTATTTCAATTAAAGGCTAAAAACAACAAGCCCATTCCCATTTCCGAATTGGAAAAGGAAAGCGGGAGTTCACGGGCTGTAATCAAAGCATTGATTGACAAAAATGTGCTGGAAGAATACCACATAAGAAAAGATAGGGTAGCGTTTGATGGAGATTCAGGAGAAGCCAAAACCATCAACTTAAATGAATATCAAACCAAAGCCCTTGAGGATATTAACCAAGGGTTTGAAGAAGAAAAACCAGTACTGTTGCACGGGGTGACTTCTGCTGGAAAAACCGAAGTATACGTTAAGTTGATTCAAAAGTGTTTGGAGGAGGGAAAACAGGCATTGTATCTTTTGCCCGAAATTGCCCTTACTTCTCAACTCATCAATAGGTTGCAACATTATTTTGGGGGGCAAGTGGCAGTGTATCATTCCAAATACAGTATTCACGAGAGGGTAGAGGTATGGAACAACGTATTGAAAAATGCGGAAAAGGCCCAGATTGTGATTGGTGCTCGGTCGTCCTTGTTTTTACCTTTTTCCCATTTAGGATTGGTAGTGGTCGATGAGGAACATGAGAATTCCTTTAAACAATTTGACCCCGCTCCACGTTATCATGCTCGCGATGCTGCAGTGGTGCTGGCAGGCTTGCACAAAGCGCATATTGTTTTGGGCTCTGCAACCCCAAGCATTGAAAGTATGCACAATGCCAAAATAGGCAAATACGGCTTTGCATCCATTAAGCACAGGTTTGGGGATGTATTGATGCCCGACATCAATTTGGTGGATATTAAAGAGGCCACCCGAAAGAAGAAGATGAAAGGGCATTTTTCGGAAATGTTTATTGAAGCCATCACAGAAGCCTTGGAAGAAGGGGAACAAATCATTCTTTTTCAAAATCGGCGAGGATTTGCCCCAGTCGTGGAATGCACTACTTGTGGTCACGTGGCCCAATGCCCCAATTGTGATGTAAGTCTGACTTTTCATCAACATAGAAACCAATTAAGATGCCATTATTGTGGCTATCATATGGCGCTGCAACAAGCGTGTTTGGCCTGTGGAAGTCATACTTTGGATAAAAAAGGGTTCGGAACGGAGCAGATTCAGGAAGAATTGAGGCAATTATTTCCAAAAATTAAGGTGGGCCGCATGGATTTGGATACCACTCGTGGGAAATATGCCTATGAAAAAATCATTTCAGCCTTTGAAAACCAAGAAATGGACATTTTAGTGGGGACTCAAATGGTAACCAAGGGTCTCGATTTTAGAAATGTGAGCTTGGTGGGCATCATGAATGCCGATTCTATGTTGAACTTTCCTGATTATCGAGCCCATGAACGTAGTTTTCAAATGTTGACGCAGGTGGCAGGTAGGGCAGGGCGTACCCAAAAAAGAGGAAAGGTGCTCATACAAACCTATAATCCCTACCATCAAATTTTACAGCAGGTTACTACCAACAATTACGATAAAATGTTCGAAGAACAGTTTTACGAGCGAGAGCAGTTTAAGTACCCACCTTTGGTGCGTCTCATAAAAATTACCTTAAAGGATAAAGATTATAATAAATTGAACGAAGCTGCTGATTGGATGGCAGGTTCGTTGCGAAATGTTCTTGGTCATCACATCTTGGGGCCAGAATATCCACCTGTTGCCCGTATCCGAAGGGATTATTTGAAAAATATACTCATTAAGCTTCCCAGAAAACAGCCGTTGGCACAAACAAAAAATAGCATTAAAAGAATTGAAAAGTCCTTTAATGCTATTTCCAAGTATAAAAGTGTAAGACTGGTCTACAATGTGGACCACATATAAAATGTAATTATACGTTTGCCAGCGCTTCGGCCAACTCAGTCTTTTTGTTTCTACTCAAAGGAATCTGTCTGCCCCCTACTTCAACATTTTTACTGTTGAATTTCTCAATCTTCTCCAGATTCACAATATAAGATTTATGGATTCGTAGAAATTTTTCGGCAGGCAATTGCTTTTCGAAAGATTTCATGGTGGATAGGATTACGATATTGGCTTCGTCTGTCACCAATTTAATGTAATCGCCCAATGCTTCGATCCATTTAATGTCGTTAAGGATCACCTTTCGTTTTTTAAGGTTGCTCTTAACAAAAATATGTTCTTCGTCTTCATCAACGCGGTTCATTTGCTCGTATTTCGCAACGGCTCTTTTTACAGAGGCTTCAAAACGGGCCAAAGTGATAGGCTTGTGAAGATAATCGGTTACGTCGTAGTCAAACGCTTTAAGTGCATAATCAGGTTTTCCGGTAATCAAAATAACCTGTGGTGGGTTCTCTAGGGCCTCTAAAAGGTCAAAACCACTAATAATTGGCATCTCAACATCTAAAAAGATAAGGTCGATTTCGTGGTTTTTCAGGCCATTCTTTGCTTCAATGGCATTGCTGTACTCTGCAACCAAAGCGAGGTGTGGATGATTGTTGACCAATTTCGCAACAGCCATGCGCTGCATGGAAGAATCGTCTACAATTATACTTTTTAATTTCATAGAATGGGGTGATTTGTAGGGTTTTAAATCATCGGCAAATTACATAAAAAAGACGTTTAACAGCAACAAAAGATGTAAACATGGTCTATTTTGTTGTGTAAATTGCCATATGCGTTATTTAGGTTAATTGGGTGCATCAATGTTGATAACTTACAGAATTTAAACGAAGTTTTTTTGGTTTTCTTGCAAGGGGAAAGAAATATTACTAATTTTGCGCTCCTTTAAAAATATTATATAATGAACCATTACGAAACTGTTTTCATTTTGAATCCCGTTCTGTCTGAAACACAGATAGAGGAAACAGTCAAGAAATTTGAGGATTTCTTGATTAAGAATGGTGCCAAAATGGTCTCCAAAGAAAACTGGGGACTTAAAAAATTGGCCTATCCCATTCAGCACAAGAAAAGTGGATTTTACCACTTGTTCGAATTTACAGCTCCAGGTGAGGTAATTGAACCTTACGAAACTGAGTTTAGAAGAGATGAGCGCATCATGCGTTTTCTAACCGTTAGACTGGACAAGCACGCAATTGCTTGGGCAGAGAAGAGAAGAAACAAACTAAAAGCAAACGCATAAGGGTATGGCATCCATAGAGCAACAAGCAAAATCAAAAAAAGACGGGGAAATCAGATATTTGACCCCGTTGAACATTGAGACCAATAAACAAAAGAAGTATTGTCGTTTCAAAAAGTCTGGCATCAAGTATATCGATTACAAAGACCCAGATTTCTTGATGAAGTTGGTAAACGAGCAAGGTAAATTACTTCCTCGTAGACTTACAGGTACTTCCTTGAAATACCAAAGAAAAGTGGCACAGGCCGTTAAACGTGCCCGTCACCTAGCGTTAATGCCGTATGTTGGCGATATGTTGAAATAAAAAATACCAAAGCATGGAACTTATTCTAAAAGAAGATGTACAGGATTTGGGATTTAAAGATGATATCGTTACCGTAAAGAACGGTTACGGCAGAAACTTTTTGATCCCTCAAGGTTTGGCCTCATTGGCTACCCCATCTGCCAAAAAAGTTTTGGCTGAAAACCTTAAACAAAGAGCTCATAAAGAGAAAAAGATAATCGACGAGGCTACTAAAATTGCCGAAGCACTTAAACAATTGGAAATCCGTATCGCTGCTAAAGCAGGTGCTGGAGACAAATTGTTTGGATCTGTGACCAATATTGATTTGGCCGCTGCTTTGGACAAAGAAGGTCACCAAATCGATAGAAAATTTATTAGTATCAAAGGAGGGGCTATCAAAAGAGTAGGTCCTTATGAAGCTATCATCAGACTACACAGAGAGGTAATCGTAGAATTCCCATTTGAAGTAGTTGCTGAAGCAAACTAAAAGTTAAATTTTCGTTAATAAATTTGAAAGAGCTGTGCATGCACAGCTCTTTTTTTTGTCTAAGTTTGTAGGAAACTAAAACTAACTGACTTGTTATGCGGAAATTACTTCTTTCTGGACTGCTATTTTTCTTAGCAATCACAGCTACTTTTGCACAAGTTACAACCTCCAACATTAGAGGCTTGGTAACTGACGATCAAAGCGCTCCTTTATTTGGGGCCAATGTTGTTGCGGTGCACACACCTACAGGAACACGTTATGGAGCAATAACCAACGAAGACGGAAGGTTTAACCTGCTCAATCTCCGTGTTGGTGGCCCTTATGAGGTGACCATTTCATATGTGGGTTTTGCTACCAGCATTGAATCTGAAATTTATTTGGCATTGGGTAAAACGTACAACCACGATGTAATGTTGGTTTCCGATAGTCAACAATTGGATGAGGTGGTCGTAGTTTCCGATGTATCTGGAACCTTTGGGAGTGACCGTACGGGTGCTGAAACCAGTGTAGGAAGAAGGGAACTGACTAGATTGCCCACCATTTCAAGGTCGACCAACGATTTTACGCGTTTGGAACCGACAGCCAGTAACGGCTCTTTTGCAGGTAGAAATGATCAGTTCAACAATTTCTCTTTGGACGGTGCCATTTTCAATAACCCCTTTGGATTGGATGCGGCCCAACCAGGTGGTCAAACCGATGCTAACCCCATTTCTATCGATGCGATAGACCAAATACAAGTAACCACTGCGCCTTACGACGTTACCCAATCAGGTTTCACCGGGGCCTCTGTTAATGCGGTAACTAAGAGTGGTACCAATGAATTTTATGGAACCGTTTACGGATTTTATCGTAATGAAGACCTTACTGGTGGTAAAGTAAAAGGAGAGGATGTGTTCAAGGCTGACTTAAGTCAGACACAATACGGTATCAGTATTGGCGGTCCCATTGTTAAAAATAAATTGTTCTTCTTTGCCAACTTTGAAAAAGATGATAGAACCGATTTAGGTAGTGCTGGGTTTGTTCCCAATAGAGGATCAGGGGGAATCAACGAATCTAGAGTATTGGCTTCCGATTTTGAATTGGTGTCCAATATTTTAAGTCAAGTTTCCATCGGAAATGGTGAATTCTACGATCCAGGAAGGTTTGAAGGCTTCAATTTTGATCAAGAATCCACCAAGGGTATCTTCAAGTTGGATTGGAACATTAATGAAAATAACCGATTGGCGATTATTTATAACTTCTTGAACGCCTCAAAAGAAAAACCCGCCCACCCAACCGCCTTGGGTTTTAGGGGACCGAACTTGACCACCCTTCAATTTGAAAATGCTGGATATGAGATCAACAATAAGATTAGGTCCGTACAAGTGGAATTGAACTCAACACTTTCTGATGAAGCCATCAATAAATTACAAGTAGGTTACACCCATTTCGATGATTTTAGAAATCCTAAGTCAACCCCAGCACCGACCATTACATTGTTGGATGAAAATGGAAGTTCAAACTACATCATAGCAGGGCATGAACCTTTTTCCATCAACAATAGATTGGACCAAAAGGTGTTTCAGTTGACCAATAACCTAAACTTTTTTAAGGGCGACCATACCTTTACTGTTGGATTTTCCTTTGAAAGATTTGAGTTCGACAACTCCTTTAATTTGGGCGCCTATGGAGCACAAGGGGTATTTTTCCCAACGGGTTCCATTGCTGATTTCCGTGACCCAGCCAACGAAGCTAGTTTAGTGGCCTTCTATCAAGATGCGTTCAACACTGCCATTGCAGCCAACAATTCATTAAGTGCCAACGGCGAAGGCAATCTTGGTGGATGGGCGTTGGCAGAGACCAATGTGGGTCAAATGGCATTTTACCTTCAAGATGAGTGGAATGCAACCGAAAACTTTAAATTGACCTATGGTATTCGTTTTGATAAACCACTTTACTTTGATTCTGCCGAAAAGGCCCAAGATGTAATCGATGTAGCACCTGCATATGTGCCAGACATTCCTTATGTAAATCCAAATAATGGGGAAACTGTATTTTTTGATTCGACCCAAATGCCAACCGATGATTGGTTGATTTCACCAAGAGTGGGTTTCAATTGGGATACATTCGGCGACAATACCCTTCAAATTAGAGGTGGAACAGGTGTATTTACGGGACGTTTCCCATTTGTATGGTTGGGCAACCAAATTGCCAACCCCAATGTATTCTTCTATCAAGTGGTAGATCCAGATTACAACTGGCCACAAGTATGGAGAAGTAGTCTTGGCGCAGATTTTAAATTTGACAACGGACTTATTCTTACCACTGATTTATCCTATTCCAAAGACATCAACGGCCCACACGTGCAAAACTGGGGATTGTTACCTCCGTCTGAAACCCTTCAAGGCGTGGATAACAGACCTGTTTATGCAGCAGATGATTTGATAAACAATGCCTATGTCTTCTCTAATTCAGACAAGGGAAGAATTTGGAATGCAGTGGTTAAAGCACAAAAAACATGGGATAATGGTTTATTCGCAAGTTTGGCCTACAGTTATTTAAATTCCAAAGATGTAAACTCCATTGAAGCAGAAATTACAGGGGATGCTTTTGTGGCCAATGCCATTTCAGGCAATGCCAACGATGATGTATTGTCCTATTCCAGATATGGAGATACACATAGATTTGTTGGGGTTATATCCAAAGCGTTCAATACGGGAACTACAGTTTCTGCTTTTTATGAATATGCCCAGGGAGGAAGGTACAACTACATTTATGGAGGGGATATCAATAATGATGGGTCCAGTATCAATGATCTATTGTACATTCCAACAGCATCGGAAGTATCCCAAATGAACTTTAGTGGAGCAGGACAGGCCGAAGCTTTTGAAGCTTTCATCCAACAAGATGATTACCTAAGCGACCACAGGGGAGAATATGCAGAACGTTACGGTGCATTGGCGCCGTGGAGAGGACGTTGGGACCTTAAAATTCTTCAGGATATAAAAATATTGGAGAAAAACACCATTCAGTTGAGTTTGGATGTGTTGAATGTAGGTAACTTGATCAGTTCCGATTGGGGCGTGGTACAAATCCCTACCAACCAACAAGTTTTGGGGGTAACTGTTGACGACAACAATGTGCCCACCTATACTTTTGATGCGAATATGATGGACACTTTTAGTTACGACACCAGTTTGTTGTCCAGATGGCAGGCCCAATTCGGCGTTCGCTATATTTTCAATTAAAAGAATAGCATTAAAGTTTAAAAAGGCTGCGCAAAAGTGCAGCCTTTTTTATTTTTGCAGCATGAAGTACAAAAGACTTTCTAAAGAACAATTGGAAGAACTGCACCCGGAGTTCATTAATTTTTTGGCGACCCAATCCATTACGGCCGATGAATGGAAAACCTTAAAGGAGGAGAAGCCAGAAGTGGCCGAAGAAGAAATCGATGTGTTTAGCGATTTGATTTGGGAAGGTGTGTTGAACAAGGTGGAATATTTAGAAAACATATCCGAGCGCCACATGCACCTGTTTCATTTGACAGATAAGGAGATGAAACTTCTCTCCGTTAAAGTGATGAATCCCGAAATCGATTTGCGCACCCAAGAAGGTTTTGGCTGGTTCAAGCGTAATTTTCAATCCGACTTTGTGGAATACCTTTCCGCATCCAAAGCATATGGAGAGGATAAAAACCTGGATAAGTTCGAAATCATAAAACAAGGGGCCGTTATTACCAAAGGTGAATTGTACCAATGGTTTGAGCAGATTATGGAGTAATTTCAGATTTTAGAAATCAGATTTAATATTCGAGATGATTTGTCGACTTGAGTGGACTTTAGAGGTGTATTTCTTTGATACAAGAATTAAGATCCAAGATTTATGTCATTCTGAAAGAGCGAAGCGACTGAAGAATCTTATTTTGAGTGTTTTTGAGATGCTTCACTACGTTCAGCATGACAATGACGGTATATTGTCATTCTGAAAGAGCGAAGCGACTGAAGAATCTAATATTTGTTTTAGTGTTTTTTTGAGATGCTTCACTACGTTCAGCATGACAGTTCTTCAACTTTTGTCATTCTACAAGCGCTTTGCGATTGAAGAATCCTTTTACCCTTTATCATTTCACCTTTCTACGATAAGTCAAAACCGTATATTTGCACGAGAATTTTACACTACATGGCACAAAAACCATCCATACCTAAAGGAACACGAGATTTTTCACCTGCAGAGGTGGCCAAGCGCAACTATATCATCCAAACCATAAAAAAGCATTTTGAAACCTTTGGTTTTATGCCCATCGAGACCCCGTCTTTTGAAAATTCGGAGACCTTAATGGGAAAATATGGCGATGAAGGCGACCGGTTGATTTTTAAAATCTTGAATTCCGGGGATTTTATCTCTAAGGTGGACGACGTAACCTATAGTTCTAAAAATTCAGCATCCCTAACTCCGAAGATTTCAGAAAAGGCTTTGCGTTACGACCTCACGGTGCCTTTTGCCCGTTATGTGGTAATGCACCAGAACGAAATTGATTTCCCATTCAAAAGATATCAGATTCAACCTGTTTGGCGTGCCGACCGTCCCCAAAAAGGACGTTTTCGTGAGTTTTACCAGTGTGATGCGGATGTAGTGGGCGCCAATGGTCTGTTGCAAGAAGTAGAGTTTGTGCAACTCTACGATGCTGTTTTCACCGATTTGGGTTTGAAAGGAACTACCATTAAAATCAACAACCGTAAAATACTTTCTGGAATTGCGGAAGTTATCGGTGCCAAACATTTATTGGTCGATTTTACGGTGGCATTGGACAAGTTGGACAAAATAGGCGAGGAGAAAGTAAAGGCAGAAATGCTGGAAAAGGGAATTTCCGAAGCAGCCATTACCAAAGCGCAACCTTTGTTCGAAATGACTGGTACCGCAGCAGAACAATTGGAAAAACTAAAATCCATTCTCGCTGATTCCGAAGTTGGAATGCTTGGTGTGGCGGAAATGGAAGAAATTATCACCACGGTTGATATTCTAGGTCTTCAATCCGCCAAATTGCAATTGGACGTTACTTTAGCCCGTGGATTGAATTATTACACAGGTGCCATATTTGAAGTGGCTGCTCCAGAGGGTGTTAAAATGGGTTCTATCGGCGGTGGTGGACGTTACGATGACCTTACCGGTATTTTTGGACTCAAGGATGTAAGTGGGGTTGGTATTTCTTTCGGATTGGACCGAATTTATCTGGTTTTGGAAGAATTAAACCTATTCCCGGATAGTTTGGACACTTCGTTGGATGTGTTGTGTCTTAATTTTGGAAAACAAGAAGGTTTGGCCTCTTTAAAATTGGTTTCAGCGCTAAGAAAGGCTGGTTTACGTGCCGATTTGTATCCTACCGATGCCAAAATGCAGAAGCAATTCAAATATGCAGATAAAAGAGGCGTGCCTTATACCATTCTTTTGGGCGAACAAGAATTGGCCAATGGTAATTTTGTGGTAAAAAATATGAAAACTGGAGATCAAAAAGCGTTTCCTTTGGATGATGCAACTTCTTTCGCAGATAGCATCAAATCCGCTTTTTAATTTCCTTTACTATCGTTTTATAATAAGTTGGGCCATGAGGCACATATTTGGCCGAATTGGCCAATCCCCAAGTTTCTTCCGCGAATTTAAATAGTGGGATTACATCCAATGCTTCTACTTCACTTGCTTGTTTGGTCAAATTTTGAACCGAGGTATTCAACTTACACAAAAAGATATGGTGCAGTTCGGCATCAATAAAATCATCTGCAATTTTATGAATTGCCTTAAAGGTGCCGATAGGTTCTAAATCCTCCTCACTAACCGAATAACCAACTTCTTCTTTGACTTCGCGGACTGCTGCTGATTTTATATCTTCTCCAGCCCCGATATGTCCAGCTACGGAAACATCCCAAAGTAAAGGATGCGTGTCCTTGTTTTTGGCCCGTTGTTGTATTAAAACTCGTCCATCTGGGGTATAGAGCCATACATGAATGGTAGGATGGAGCAATCCCTTTTGGTGTGCTTCAGATTTTAAACAGGTTTTTCCTGTTCGATTGCCGTCATTATCCAAAATATCCACTAACTCGTCCATAGTTCCCTAAAGATAAGAAAATGAAACATCGAGTGCGGTTGAGATGGGATATAATTTCTAAACCCTAATTGGTTTGAATTTCATTGTAGATGTCATTCTGAAGGAGGGAAACGACTGAAGAATCTAATTTACAGCAGAGATTCTTCACAGCCCCTTCGACTCCCTGCCAGCCACAGGCGGGGCTCAGGGTGACAGTTCTGAATAACAGGTGCCTTTGTCATTCCTGCGGAAGCAGGAATCCACATATATGAGACCCTGAAACCAGTTCAGGGTGACGGATTGAATCAAAAAAAGCACAACGCACCAATAAAGTTTGTTGTGCTTTTCATTTTATTTTAAAATGGTCATTTCGAAATGAGAAACTTTGTTTCAATTGAGAAATCTCATATTTAGAATTCTCACATGCATTCGAAATGACAGGGCTTAATCAAAATAACTAAACGTTTCCCCCTCTTTAATGTTCAATAAGGTTTGGTAGATTAAACGAATTACGTTCTCCACATCATCTTTATGAACGGTTTCAACTGTGGTGTGCATATAGCGTAACGGCAATGAAATCAAAGCAGAGGCCACACCTCCATTGCTATAGGCAAATGCGTCTGTATCCGTTCCAGTGTAACGCGATGAGGCATTTCGTTGGAAAGGAATTTCGTTTGCTTCAGCAGTTTCCAAGATTCGCTCACGCAATTTGTTCTGCACGGCAGGCGCGTAAGAAATCACAGGACCAGCACCGATTTTGGTTTCACCCTCAGTCTTTTTATTGATCATTGGGGTAGTGGTGTCGTGGCACACATCGGTTACAATGGCCACGTTGGGTTTAATGGTCTGAGTGATCATTTCAGCACCTCTAAGTCCAATTTCTTCTTGAACGGAGTTAGTGATGTACAACCCGAAAGGAAGCTCTTTTTTGTTCTCTTTCAACAAACGGGCCACTTCGGCAATCATAAAACCACCCATTCGGTTGTCCAAAGCACGACAAACAAACTTGTCCTTGTTCAAAATATAGAATTGGTCTGGGTAGGTAATCACACATCCAACGTGAACGCCCATTTTTTCCACTTCTTCCTTGTCCTTGGCACCTATATCAATAAAAATATTGTCCAATTTTGGCGATTCTTCCTTGGCTTTGTCCCGAGTGTGGATGGCTGGCCATCCGAAAACACCTTTCACAATACCATTTTTGGTGTGGATATCGACCCATTTGGAAGGTGCAATTTGATGGTCGCTACCCCCATTTCTAATCACATACAACAATCCTTCGTCGGTAATATAGTTCACATACCAAGAAATTTCATCGGAATGCCCTTCGATAACCACTTTGTATTTTGCTTCTGGATTGATTACCGCTACAGCAGTGCCATAGGTATCCGTAATAAATTCGTCCACGTAAGGTTTTATGTAGTCCATCCAAATTTTCTGACCTTCCCATTCGTACCCAGTAGGAGATGGGTTGTTAAGGTATTTCTCTAAAAATTCCAGGGACTTTTCGTTGATGATTTTATCTTTTGCCATGTGTTATATTTAATAAGCAAACTTAAGAATATTCACTTTTATTTAATAACCAAATCATACCATTATATTTACATTTGGCAAGACTTTTGAACAAAAAACAACATGTTTCGCACAGGTATTTTTGTAGCTCTCCTACTTATTTCCTTCCATGGTCGAGCCCAGGTTAAGGAAAACGATTCTTTGTTTGTGCCCAAGGATTCGGTAGAGGAGTATTATGTGCGGTTTGAAGGAGATTCCGTTTTGTTGAGTTCCATTGAGCTTGATGAGGTCTATATTTTTGGAGAACTGAATTTTGCGGATAAAAAAGAGAGGCTTCGTTATTTAATTCTGCGTAGAAAAACGCTAAAGGTGTATCCGTATGCCAAGCTGGCTGCCGAACGTTTGGTAGAATTGAATGATAGTCTACAACACATAACTAAACGTCGACATCAAAAAAAATATACCAGAAAGGTTCAAAAATATATTGAAGGAGAGTTTTCCGATGAACTTAAAAAGCTCACCCGTACCGAAGGACAGATATTGGTTAAATTGATCCACAGACAAACGGGGACAACGGCGTTTGATTTGGTAAAGGAATTGCGAAGCGGATGGCGAGCGTTTTGGTACAACACCACTGCCAGCATGTTTAAAATTAGTTTGAAGGAAGAATTTTTACCCGAAACCGTTCACGAAGACTATTTGATAGAGGATATTCTACAGCGTGCTTTCGCAGCCAATAAATTAAAACGTCAAAAATCGGTTTTGGATTACGATTATGCCCAGTTGACCAATAAATGGAAGAGCAATCCACCCCCTAAAGAAGATTAATTTTCATTCTTTTTCCCAAATAGGGCCTCCATTACAATCCCAACGGACCTGAACCCTAAATAAATGGCCAAAATGGCACAGATGATACCGAGAATTAGCACGGGCCAGTAAAAAGGGTGCCCCTCATTTTTAAATGCTTCGTAGATTAAAAACGGGCCCATAAACATGGCCAAAACGGTAAAACCGAACGATTTAATGCCTTTTACCAATAGATCTTTGTCAGTTCGCCTCATAGGACCAAAGTAGGAATATTAGCTTATATTTAAAGGGTAAAGCACAAAAATTAACCATGGAACTACTCATTCTGGTAGCGGTGGTCGCATTTATTGTAATCGCTACCGTAAAATTTAAAATGCACCCCATTTTTTCTTTGACCATTGCAGCCATAGCCTCTGGTTTTTTATTGGGATTGTCACCACAAGAGATCATGACCACTATCGGAGATGGATTCGGCAAAACCTTATCTGGAATAGGTTTGGTGATTGCTTTTGGAACTGTAATCGGAATCTATTTGGAAAAAACAGGCAGTACACAGGTGCTCGCCAATAGCATTTTAAAAGTGATTGGTTTAAAACGTTCCCCTTTGGCCATCAATTTGGCTGGGTTTGTTATTTCCATCCCCGTATATTGCGATTCAGGTTATATTATTCTTTCATCCTTAAATAGGGCCATCAGTAAAAAAACAGGAATTCCAGCTTTGGTTTTTGCTATTGCCTTGGCCACAGGATTGTATTCAGCCCACGTATTTGTACCACCAACCCCCGGACCTCTGGCGGCAGCGGCCATTTTAGATGCTGATTTGGGTCTGGTCTTGATTTTGGGACTGTCCGTTGCTATTCCTGTTTCTATTGCTGGATACGTTTGGGCTCGTTTTATTGGAAAGTCTTTGAAGGAAGATGAAACCAAGGAAGAAGCAGAGGTAAAGGAGGAAGTTATCTCTAAAGTAAAACCCTTGAATGCATTTTTACCTTTGTTGGTCCCGATTGTACTTATCGCGTTGAAATCTTTGGTGAATTATCCCACACACCCTTTGGGTGAAGGCTGGGTATTCAAGACCTTTGATTTTTTAGGAAGCCCTATTATTGCTTTGTTAATGGGAGTGTTCTTTGCATTTTCTTTGGGTAGGGGATTTACTTCGGAAGAAAAACAAGGATGGGTAGCGGAGGCCTTTAAGCAGGCGGGAGCCATTGTTCTGATTACGGGTGCCGGAGGTGCTTTTGGCGCTATTTTACGTACTATGGACGTGGCTTCCATCATCAATTTGGAATCAAGTACAGGATTAGGTGGCTTATTGATTGCATTTTTGATTTCAGCCGTGTTAAAAACAGCCCAGGGCTCATCAACGGTTGCCATTATTACTACATCAGCCATAATAGCGCCTCTTTTGGAAACTTTTGGTTTGGTATCTATTACAGACAAAGCATTGGCAGTATTGGCCATTGGAGCGGGAGCGATGACGGTTTCCCATATTAATGACAGTTACTTTTGGGTGGTTTCCCAATTTTCCAACATCAATGTAAAAACAGCTTTAAGAGGGCATACCCTTGGCACTCTGTTTCAAGGAATTGTTGGTATTTTGATGGTTATTGTTTTGTATTTAATCCTTTAGGATTATTCAATCAATAAGGAGCTGGTGTATTCTTGCACCACACCAAAATAACCTAGGGCGTATCCATTAGTTTCAGCATCCTTCGGCAAAACTTCTTCATTGCCCAACTCCGTAATATCAAAAACATTTCCCTTTACGGTGGCCACTGGTGTTTGAAAAACGCCGCCATTATTATTGGTTTGTTGTAGTACCAATCCCAAAAAATCATAATACTCTTTGGTGGCACCCATAATGCTTACGGTAATTTCTTGCCCAGCTTCCAATTGGTCATCATAGAAGTATGAAAACTCAAATTGCTGACCTTTAAAGAAAGTGTCTTCCACTACTTGGTATTCATTGTTCATAAAGTCAAAAACAAAGTAGTTGTCCTCATTGGGAGCATCAGTGAAAGTTACAATCACCTCTGTTTCATCGTCGCCGAACAAATTACTATCCCCTTGTTCCAAATTGTCAATGGGAACCGTTGGTGCATATTGCGTTTGGGCATAATATCGTTTGCCTTCATGGGAAAATTGAAGAATAAATGTCACACCAGGTTCCGCAGCATTGGTGGGAATGCGTTGGTCGGTGCCAAAGTTGGCATCTGGAACATAAACACCAGTGCCAGGTGCTTCTTCTGTTAATTGAGACGTAGTTACAGATTCGAATATATTGTTTTCGTTCAAGGTTCCGTAATAGATAACGGCATTCTCCACTTGGGCTGGTTGATTTTCTTCAAAGAAATTGCTGGTTTCTCTCATGGTCAACCGGACGTCAATATATTCTTCATCCGTATCAACCCGTAAAAGGCCATCGACCACCAAACGCGTCTCGACCTCTGGTAAATCCACCTCAATAACATCCTCGCATGATACAAGGAACACAAACATCAGAAAGTAAAACAATTCTTTTTGCATCACACTAAAATTTAAAATTGTAGGTTACAGATGGGATAATTCCGAAAATAGAAGTTCGGATAGCCTCGTTTCTTCCGGTATCTTCATTTTCCCTAAAATTAATCGAAGCGGCATTTTTTCGACCATACAGGTTGTAGATGCTGAACACCCACTCAGATTGCACTTTCTTTCTTTTGTTTCGCTTTGGCGTAAGCACTGCTGAAATATCCATACGGTGGTACGCGGGCAGTCGCTCTTTGTTGCGCAACCCGTAATAGGGCACTTGTAAGCCCTCATATTCAAATTGACCAATGGGGTAATTTGTCGGTTGCCCTGTTTGGTAGATGAAATTCGCATTGAATTTCCACTTTTCGTTCAAATTGAAGCTGCCATTAATGGCAAGGTCATGGGTTTTGTCGTAAGGAGTATTGTACCATTGCCCTAAATTGATTCCTGTTTCTTGTTGAGTTCTGCCAGGTGTGCGTTGTTCCGACTTTGAAAGGGTGTAGGACAACCATCCTTTAAACCGCCCACTGTTCTTTCTAAAAAGAAACTCCAGTCCATAGGCTCTCGCCTGACCGTTTAAAATTATTTGTTCAACAGCATTGTTGGCTATCAGATTTGCCCCGTCGATGTAATCAATCCTGTTTTGGATGTCCTTGTAAAATGCTTCGGTTTCGAAGGTGTAATCTCCTTGTTTTAGGTTTCTGAAATAGCCCACGGCATATTGATCCAACAATTGAGGCTTTACAAAGGGGCCACTGGGTGTCCAAACATCCAAAGGAGTAGGGGAGCTAGTGTTTGAAAGTAGATGAAGGTATTGCGATAATCGGGTATAGCTTGCCTTAATGGAATTGTTTTCCTTAAAGGTGTAGGACATACTGATTCTAGGCTCAACATTAAAATATGCCTTCATGGAGCCGCCGCGACCAGGATTGATTGTGTCGATGGGCACTCCTTCACGGTACACTTGGGCAGAAGGGTCAAATACTACGGGGCTATCGTTTTGATACTCGTAAAACTCATCCTGTCCCAAACGGTTAAAATGACTTAGTCTTACTCCATATTCCATGCTGAGATTGTTCGTGATCTCATGCTCAATATCCACATATATAGCATTCTCGTTCGCGTATTTTTTGGTGAGCTGTTCCTCCACAATGCCCGAATCTGGGCTGTTTGGGATAATTTTCCCGGGATTGAAAACGTAGTAGATACTGTTCAACCCATAATTCAACTGCAATTTATTGTTGAGATAGTGTTTTAGGTCATATTTTACATTGAAGTTTTGAATGCCTGAATCCCATTCAAATCCCACAAAATCAAGTTCTAAACCATAAAAATAATCGGAATAAATCAAGGAGAGGTTAGAGAAAAGTCTATCGGAAAACAAATGGTTCCATCTAAAATTACCTACCGCATTTCCATAGACATTTACAAACCTGTCGCTGATGTTGAACAGATCACGACCAAAGTATCCAGATAGGTAAATACTGTTGTTTTCGTTGATTTTGTGGTTAATTTTGGTGTTGAGGTCATAGAAATAGGCCTTGTTTTCTTCGCCGGCCAATGCCAAGAACAAATGGGCATAGGAAGCCCTGCCTCCAATCAAAAAGGCTGTTTTGTCTTTTTGAATGGGTCCTTCAACCAAAAGTCTACTTGCCACGGCCCCTATTCCGCCATTTACTTTAATTTCTTTACTGTTTCCTTCTTTTTGAAAAATCTCCAAAACGGAAGATACCCTGCCGCCATATCGCGATGGGATACCTCCTTTGAATAATTTTACATCTTTTATAGCGTCGGGATTAAAAACGGAAAAGAACCCAAATAGGTGGGAGGAGTTGTACACTGTGGCCTCATCCAAAAGAATCAAGTTTTGGTCTGCTGCACCCCCTCTAACATTGAATCCTGATGAAGCTTCCCCACCGTTACTTACTCCGGGTAATAATGTCAAGGATTTTATGACATCTGCTTCCCCCAATACCACAGGGATTTCCTTAATGGTTTGGGCACCCAAAGTATTCACGCTCATTTGCGGTTTTCGGATATCCAACTTTTCCACATCATCCACTAGAACCACTTCTTCAAGCTGCTCGGTTTTTTCGGTTAGTTGGTAATCTTTTTTGAGGT
Source organism: Flagellimonas cixiensis (assembly GCF_042134615.1). Taxonomy (GTDB): domain Bacteria; phylum Bacteroidota; class Bacteroidia; order Flavobacteriales; family Flavobacteriaceae; genus Flagellimonas; species Flagellimonas cixiensis. The sequence continues at coordinate 14,140 of NZ_CP169639.1, read as the reverse complement.
TGCCTTGTAAATCAATGGTTTCTACAATTTCTTGAAAACCGAGATAGCTCACCACGATTCTGTATTGCCCTTTGGGCAAAGTAATGGAGTAAAAACCATATTCGTTGGTAATGGCGCCGGTATTGAGTTCGGGAATTACAATGGAAACCCCGATTAAGGTCTCGTTACTGGCTTCTTCGGAAATGGTACCGCTCAGTGTGAATTTTTCTTGGGCATGAAGCATAAAAAAATGCCCAATAAAGGCAAGGAATACAACAAGGTATTTATGAGACATTTGATTGATGTGTTTATTCTCAATTCAAAAATACTAGTAAGAATGCTTTTATGGATAGAATAGGAGCAAAAAAATAGTGGAACTTGATGAAATCGAGCCCCACTATTTTTAAAATGACTTTTTAGTCTTGATTATTCCATGGCATCAAGAATCGCATTCAAAGTCGCACTTGGTCGCATGGCTTTGGATGCCAATACAGGGTCAGGTAGGTAATAACCTCCTATGTTCACAGGTGAACCTTGTGCATCTATTAATTCTTGAGCGATTTTTTCTTCGTTGGAAGACATGGCTTCATAAACTTTTCCGAAAATAGCTTTCAATTCTGCATCTTCGTCTTGCTTGGCCAATTGCTCGGCCCAGTATAAGGAAAGGTAAAAGTGACTTCCTCTTGTATCCAATTCGTTTACTTTTCTTGAAGGGGATTTGTCCTTGTTCAAGAATTCTTCAGTGGCTTTATCCAACGCATCGGCCAATACCTGCGCCTTTTTGTTATTGTTCTTTTCACTGAAAAACTCCAAAGATACGGCAAGGGCCAAGAATTCGCCCAAGGAATCCCAACGCAAGTGACCTTCTTCCAAGAATTGCTCTACGTGCTTTGGAGCGGAACCACCAGCACCTGTTTCAAACAATCCACCACCGTTCATCAAAGGAACAATGGACAACATTTTTGCACTGGTTCCCACTTCCAAAATCGGGAATAGGTCGGTCAAGTAATCACGCAATACGTTTCCAGAAACTGAAATGGTATCTTTTCCTTCTTTCATGCGCTTTAAGGTGAATTTTGTCGCCTCAATCGGAGAAAGTATTCTGATATCCAATCCAGCAGTATCGTGGTCTTTTAGGTACACGTTTACTTTCTTGATCAATTCTGCATCGTGTGCTCTTTCCTCATCCAACCAGAAAATGGCTGGCGTATCGGTAGCTCTAGCTCTGGAAACGGCCAATTTAACCCAATCCTGAACGGGAGCATCTTTTACTTGGCACATTCTCCAAATATCTCCTTCTTCAACGGCGTGCTCAATCAAAGTTTCACCGGCGGCATTCACCACTTTCACGGTACCTGCAGTTTCAATTTCGAAAGTTTTATCGTGAGAACCGTATTCTTCTGCTTTTTGGGCCATCAAACCAACATTGGGAACTGTTCCCATGGTTGTTGGGTCGAATGCACCATTTTCTTTACAAAAATCGATGGTGGCTTGGTACACACCTGAATAGCTACTATCTGGAATAATAGCTTTGGTGTCTTGCAATTCGCCATTTTTGTCCCACATTTTACCCGAGTTTCTGATCATAGCAGGCATGGAGGCATCGATGATCACATCACTTGGTACGTGAAGGTTGGTGATGCCTTTGTCGGAATTCACCATGGCCAAATCTGGTCCGTTATCGATGCTGGCTTTGATTGCAGCTTCTATTTCTTTGTGTTCAGCTTCAGGAAGTTCACCAATTTTGTCCAAAAGGGTCTCTAGACCGTTGTTTGGGTTGATGCCCAATTTTTGGAAAGTGTCTCCGTAATTTTTAAACAATTCAGCGAAGTATACTTCCAAGGCATGTCCGAAGATAATAGGGTCTGAAACCTTCATCATAGTTGCTTTAAAATGCAAGGAAAGCAAAAGTCCTTTTTCTCTTGCATCTGCAATCTCCTTGGTCAAGAATTCCACCAATGCTTTTTTGCTCATTACGGTCGCATCGATGATTTCTCCTTTTTTCAAAGCAAGTCCATCTTTTAAAATGGTAGTACCGCCATTGCCTTCCAAAACAATTTTCACAGTGTCTGCATCGGCAAGGGTAACGGATTTTTCATTGGATTTAAAATCTCCGTGTGACATGGTGGCCACATGTGTTCTGGAATCCGAGGACCAAGCTCCCATGGAATGTGGGTGCGCTTTGGCATAATTTTTCACGGCTTTTGGCGCTCTACGGTCAGAGTTACCTTCACGCAATACCGGATTTACAGCACTTCCCTTTACTTTGTCGTATTTCGCCTTGATGGTTTTTTCCTCATCGGTTTTTGGCTCATCTGGGTAATCGGGCAGGTTATAGCCTTTCTGTTGTAATTCTTTAATGGCTTCTTTCAACTGAGGAATAGAAGCACTGATATTTGGCAATTTGATAATGTTTGCCTCGGGGGTCTTGGCGAGTTCACCCAAGATGGATAGGTCGTCTGAAACTTTTTGGTCGTCGGTCAACAATTCAGGAAAAATTGCTGCGATTCTGCCAGCCAATGAAATGTCTTTGGTCTCAACGGCGATGTTGGCAGTTTCAGTAAACGATTTAACAATTGGTAAGAAAGATAATGTCGCTAAGGCGGGAGCCTCATCTGTTTTGGTATAATAAAGTTTAGCCATTTATATGTATTTGTTTGAGCGGTTGCAAATATACGATTTATGGACGGTGAAGAACGAATGGAAGTGACTAAAAGTAATGGTTTTGAGGGGGATTTTGTTAAAAAACAAAAGCCATATCTATGTTTGCACTTAGATATGGCTTTCAGAATAGGATCAAGTTTTCTTCGTATTGTTACAAAACCAAACAATCTATTGATTGCCCTTGAACCCTTTCGACGTTTACTTTGCTATGGATTTTAATCTCTCAACTAAACTGCATTCTGCAAAGTTATTCCGATGAATTCCTAAATTTTATCAAGACAGAAAATTGCTCTTCTATCCGCACATAAAATCTAATATTTCTCCTTGAATTTGACCTAAATCTCCTTCAGCTTGAAATTCCTTTTGTGATTAGTAGTGTTACCAATTAAAAGGGAATCCACGGTTTTAAAGAACGTCAACTTTAAAGACAAACACTGTGTGATGGTATCACAATCATATTTGTTCAACTAATATACGACAAAGTTGTTGGTTTGTAAAGCTTTTTAACATATTAAAAATCAACAGGATATGAACCTTGATTATTAACAATTGTTCATAAAAAAAGCACCCTAATTTGGGTGCTTTTTTATTTCGTTTGAAAGGATGTTTATCCTCTAACTTCTTTAATACGGGCCTTTTTACCGGTAAGACCTCTAAAGTAGAAGATTCTAGATCTACGTACTTTACCTTTTTTGTTTACTTCGATTCTTTGCAAAGCCGGCATGTTTACTGGGAAAATTCTCTCCACACCAACAGTTCCTGACATTTTGCGAATGGTGAAAGTTTCAGTGGCACCGCTACCTCTTCTTTGGATTACAACTCCCCTAAAGAACTGGGTACGTGTTTTTTCACCTTCCTTAATTTCGTAATACACGGTGATGGTGTCACCTGCAGAAAATTTTGGAAATTCTTTTTTTGGAACAAATTCGTCTTCAACAAATTTTATTAAGGATTCCATCTCTTTGTTTTTTAGCGTTTTATACAGAACCAACTTTCACGTATCTCGTCAGAGGTTGATTTTGAGATTGCAAAAGTAATATAATATTTATTTTGGACAAGATGTTTTTTAGCTTTTTAGCGCTTCATCCCACTTTTTTACTCCAGTAAGTCAGGTCTACGCGCCTTGGTACGTTCCAAAGCTTGTTCTTCACGCCATTTTTCAATCTTCGGGAAATTACCGCTCAATAAGATGTCGGGTACTTCTAATCCTTTATATTCAGCAGGCCGTGTATAAACCGGTGGTGCCAATAAATTATCTTGAAAAGTGTCAGTCAACGCGGAGGTTTCATCGTTCAAAACGCCGGGAATCAATCGAATCACCGCATCGCAAACCACGGCTGCCGCTAACTCACCGCCGGACAATACATAATCCCCAATAGAAATCTCCTTGGTTACATGCATATCTCTAACGCGTTGGTCTACCCCTTTATAATGTCCGCAAAGTATAATGATGTTTTCTTTTAAAGACAATCCATTGGCTATGCTTTGGTTCAAGGTATTCCCATCTGGAGTCATATAAATGACATCATCATAGGCTCGCTCGGATTTGAGTTGGGAAATACACTTGTCAATGGGTTCAATCATCATCACCATACCGGCACCGCCACCAAATTGGTAATCGTCCACTTGTTTGTATTTGTTGGAGGTGTAATCCCTCAAATTATGAAAGTGTACCTCCACCAATCCTTTTTCGATGGCTCGTTTTAAAATAGAGGCCTCAAAAGGACTTTTTAAAAGTTCGGGCAGTACGGTAATAATGTCAATCCGCATGATTGGGCATTAAAAATTAGTATAATGCGGCAAAAGTAAGCAAAGCTTGGGCAATTTGAGGCAAAAAGAAAGGCTTCCGTTGGGAAGCCTTGTCTTGGATTACTTTTTTTGTTTGTTTAGCTCGTCCTGTAATTGGCGACTTATTTTTTGTTCACGCTCCAACGCCCTACGACGGTGGTTTTCATATTCCTCTTCCAAATCGGCCAAGGCGGACTTGGCTTGTTGGGTAAGGAAGTTACTGTTTCTAAAACGGTAAATGAAAAACAACAAAAGAATCAGCAATCCAAAAATAATGGACCACAATATAAAGTTGTAGGTGCCTTTACTTATCAAGGCTCCAAAGAACGAAATACTATCTTTTTCCTCGGTTACGGAATTTAATTTATTGGTGGTTTCCTGAAGCTTACCGTTTAAATCTTCAATTTCAGCCTCATTGGCTGTAATGGTATTTGTTAGGTCTTTAATGGTTTTATTATTGTTGTCAAGGGAGTCAAAAATGTTGTTTTTGACCTCGTACAATTCAGACAATTTGATGACCTCATAACGAATACCGTTGGCCCTGTAATTTCCCGATTTTCGTTCCAGTTCCTCAAACTGTCCCTTTAGGGAATTATCGGTGGCCTCGGATTCTTCCTCTTGGGCAAAAACCATACCCATTTGAGCAAGTAGGAATACTGTGAATAAAACGCGTAAATGCTTCATGTTCAATAATGTTCTCGTGTTAAATTTAGATTAAGGGTAGGGCGAAATTACACTAATATACCTAAATTCAAAAGAAATTGAGCCTACCAAAGTAACTCACCCACTATTAATAGTAGGTATAACGCCTTACCTTGGAAATATATTTTGCCAACCGAATAACTTGGTGCGAATACCCGTATTCATTATCGTACCATATATAAAGCACCACACTTTTACCATCGGCAGATACAATGGTGGCCTTGCTATCGTAAATGGATGGGGCTGTGGCACCTACAATATCTGAAGAAACCAACTCGTTGCTCAATGAATATTTGATTTGCTCCACCAAATCCCCTTCAAGGGCATATTTTTTTAAAATGGTATTTAAACTTTCTACCGAGGTTTTGTTTTTCACCTCTAGGTTTAAAATTGCCAACGACCCATTGGGAACAGGAACACGAATAGCGTTTGATGTCAATTTTCCTTTGAGAGATGGCAATGCCTTAGCTACGGCCGAACCTGCCCCGGTTTCTGTAATGACCATATTTACTGCGGCTGCACGACCTCTACGATATTTCTTGTGCATGTTGTCCACCAAGTTTTGATCGTTGGTGTAGGCATGAATGGTTTCCAAATGCCCTTTTTTAATCCCCAAAGAATCTTCAATCACCTTTAAAATAGGGGTAATGGCATTGGTAGTGCAAGATGCTGCCGAATAGATTTTTGTTTTATCTGGATTGTATTGGGTTTGATTTACGCCATGCACAATATTGGGAACTTCCTTTCCAGGGGCAGTAAGCAAAACTTTACTGGCGCCTTTGGCCTCCAAGTGTCTTGATAATGCAGCTTTATCCCGAAAAGCTCCAGTATTGTCGATAATTAGGGCATTGAAAATTCCATGTTTGGTATAGTCTATCTGTTCGGGTTTTTCTGCACTGATAAATTTAACTGTGGTACCATTAATCAATAAGGCATCGTTTGCGGCATCTACTTCAACAGTTCCTGTAAAAGGTCCGTGCACCGAGTCGGTTTTGAGCAATGCAGCTCTTTTATCTAAGATTTCTTCATTGATTTCACCCCGAACCACAATTGCACGTAATCGAAGTTGGCTTCCTCTCCCCGTTTTGGCCATGAGTTCACGAGCCACTAGTCGACCAATTCGGCCAAATCCATACAGCACCACATCTTTAGGTTTGATGGCTTTCGATGCATGAGCATCTTTCAACTTCTCAATAACAAAGGCCTTTACATTAAGACTGGTGTTGTCATCGGAATGGTATTCATAGGTCAACTTACCAATATCCAACTTGGCAGGAGGGAGGTTGATGTCGTTGATGGCCCTTAAAATTTCTACCGAATCAAAAATAGAGATGGGTTTTTGGACAAATTCCCCAGCATATTCGTGCAGGTTAATGATGTCCGAAACATTTTTGTCAATGATTTGATTTTTGAAAAGCACAACCTCAATGGCTTTGTCGTACCAAAGGTCGCTGATGATTTTAATAAATTCTGTAGTAGCTTTTCTACGGTCTGCCTGAAAGGCAAGTTCCTTTTCGTAGGACTTGATTTCACTCATGGGTTAAGATTGCGATTGTAAAGTTAATTTTGCGGCTAAATTATATATTTCAAACGTTTTCGTAAAAGATATTCGTACAAAAAAAGCGCCTTTTTAAAAGACGCTTTTAAGTGTTTTTTTGGCACTTTTCTATTGTAGAATCATGTGTTCTTTTTCACCATTTTCGTTGATCATGGTAAAACTTGTTCTTCCGTATCGCTCGATTTCACCAAAGTAACGTTTGGCATCATCGATATTGTTTATTTTTTTACCATCAACTTCCACGATAACCTTGTTTTCCAATCCATATCTGCTATAGGTTTCGGGAACATTGGTAATTTTCACTCCATTTGTAACCCCAAACTTCTTCTTGTCTTGTTTGGTAAGATTCTTCACCGTGAAATAGGTGTTTGGTAATCGTACGCTATTCTGTTTTTTCAGGGTTACATTTTTAACCATGGATGTGCCATCGCGGTCCACGGTTACATTCACTACCTCCCCTGGTCTTTTAGAGGACAAGTATCCAGCTAGCTCCGAATACTTACGGATTTTAATATCATCAATTTGCTTGATAATGTCACCTTCTTGAAGACCAGCGGCCTCTGCTCCAGATTCTTCTTCTACACCGGCGACGTACACACCATCCAATTCATTCAAACCTCTTTCAATAGCACCTGGGGAATTGACATTGGCAATGGAGATCCCCAGAAGTCCTTTTTGAACATTCCCAAATTCCATAATATCCTCCACAACCTTTTTGGCAATGTTACTCGGTACGGCAAAAGCATACCCCACAAAGGAACCTGTTTGGGAAGTGATGGCGGTGTTGATACCGATTAAATCTCCGTTCGTATTTACCAAGGCACCACCACTGTTTCCAGGGTTTACCGCTGCATCAGTTTGAATAAAGGACTGACTGTTGCCCAAAGACCTTGCCTTTGCACTCACAATTCCTGCCGTTACCGTTGATGTCAAGTTGAACGGATTACCAACGGCCAAGACCCATTCTCCAATTTTGGTATTATCCGAATCCCCAAATGCCAAATAGGGCATATCTTCGTCAGCTTCAATTTTTAAAAGGGCAATATCCGATTCTGGGTCGGTGCCCACTACTTCTGCTTCGTAAGATTTGTTATTGTTCAGCACCACTTCCAATTGCGTGGAATTGGCAATTACGTGGTTGTTGGTCACAATATATCCATCTGGCGAAATAATCACTCCAGAACCTGTACCTACTTGAGGGGTTTGTTGACGTTCAAATCCGTAAAAGAAATCGGAAAGGCTTCTAGGACCTTTGCTCAAGGACATGCTTTTTACGTGGACCACTGAATTCACCGTTTTCTCGGCCGCTAAAGTAAAATCGACTTCATTGATGCCGGCACCCTTGGCCGAGGTCGGCATAACACTGGTGCTGATTACGGGGGATTCTTCCGTTGCTGTGATTAATTTATAGTTGTCTTTCTCAAAAAAAAGTTTGTAAGCTCCTAATGTAATGGCTCCCGCAAACAGGGAAACCAAGAATAAATTGGCTATTTTCTTCATAATTCAATAATTATTTAACAATTAGCTTTAACAAAATTAGAGGTTTTGATTTTTCTACTGATGCGGTTTAACGCTGTTTTAACTGCAAAAAAAACCTTAAAGAATCCCATATATTTGTTCCTTTGTAAATAGTTATGAAACTAGAGTTTTTCAAATATCAAGGAACAGGGAACGATTTTGTCATTATCGACAATCGTCAAGCTATATTCCCCAAAAACGATACCAAATTGGTGGCATCCCTGTGCGACCGAAGATTTGGCATTGGAGCGGATGGATTGATGCTGCTTGAAAATGACGAAACGTCAGATTTTAAGATGATATATTATAATGCGGATGGGGCCCAAAGTAGTATGTGTGGCAATGGCGGAAGATGTTTGGTGGCCTTTGCCCACTATTTAGGTGTGGTTGGCGAAACATGCACATTCAATGCTGTTGATGGTTTGCACGAAGCTACCATTGAAGGTGATATTGTAAAACTAAAAATGATAGATGTGGATGAGGTACATGAAATGCCGAACCACAGTTTTTTGGATACCGGTTCTCCCCATCACGTGCAATTGGTGAAGGATTTATCTCATTTTGATGTGCAAAAGGAAGGGAAACGACTTCGCTATGGTTTGTATGGTGAATCGGGAAGCAATATCAATTTTGTGGAGCAAGAAGAGGGGGATGTGTTTCAAGTGAGAACCTACGAAAGGGGAGTGGAAGGTGAGACCTATTCTTGCGGAACTGGCGTCACTGCTGTTGCCTTGGCCATGCATGAATCTGGTAAAACTGCAAGCTCTGAAGTCCATATTAAAACCTTGGGTGGAGATTTAACCATTAGTTTTGAGAAATCAGGCGATAAATACATCAATGTTTTTCTAAAAGGACCAGCCATTCAAGTGTTTAAAGGAGAAGTGGAATGTTCAATTTAAAAGGAGAACATATTTATTTAAGGGCATTGGAGCCCACGGATTTGGATTTTCTGTATCAATTGGAAAATGACACTTCTGTTTGGGAGGTCAGTGGCACCCTTAAACCTTATTCCAAAAAAGTATTGCAACTGTATTTGGATAATGCCCACCGTGATATTTATGAGGTAAAACAGCTTCGGTTGTGCATTTGCAATCATTCAGACGAATGTGTTGGGTTGATAGATTTGTTTGATTTTGACCCCAAACATGGTCGTGCGGGGATTGGAATTGTGATTTCCGACCCTAATGATAGAAATAAAGGTCAGGGAGCAGAAGCTTTGGCTTTAATGTGTGAATATGCATTTTCGGTGCTCGATTTGCACCAGATTTATGCGAATATCCTCGAGGATAATAAAGCAAGTATCCATCTTTTTGAAAAATACGGTTTTGAAAAAACAGGCGTTAAAAAGGAGTGGGTAAGAACCAGCGAAGGGTTCAAAAACGAAATACTATATCAAAAGATAAAATCGAATGTATCTTAAAAAAGTACTTTGGGCAACTGCCATTTTGGGATTATTGGTTGCGGGCTTTATGGCTTACAAAATCTACGACGCCATTTTCAGTCCCAATACCCAGTTTAATAATTCGGAAGCCTATGTTTATATACCCACCAATGCAACGTTTTCAGAGGTGAAATCTTCCTTGGAACCTTTGTTGAAGAATATTTCCACCTTTGAATCAGTGGCTGACCGTAAAGGATATTCCACCAATATTAAAGCCGGAAAATATGCCATCAAAAAGGGGATGAACAACAACGACATCATCAACACCCTTCGGAGCAATAATATTCCTGTGCAGGTAACTTTCAACAATCAAGAATCCCTACCGGAATTGGCTGGAAGGATTTCAGGACAAATAGAGGCAGATAGTATTTCCCTATTGGCGGCCTTTAACAATCCAGATTTTTTAAGTGAGACCAAGTTTGATGAAGATTCTAAATTGGGAATGTATTTGCCCAATACTTACGAGTTTTTCTGGAATACCCAAGCAGAGGCTTTTCGGGATAGAATGTTGAAGGAGTATCAACGTTTTTGGAATGATGAGCGTTTGCAAAAGGCCAAAAACTTAGGTATGACGCCAAATGAAGTGATTTCCTTGGCGGCCATAGTTCAAAAGGAAACCGTAAAAATTGATGAAAGACCAAGGGTGGCAGGCGTTTATTTAAACAGGTTAAGGGATGGTTGGCCTTTGGAGGCAGACCCCACCGTTATTTATGCCATTAAAAAGGAAACAGGAAATTACGACACCATAATAAAAAGGGTTTTGTACCGTGATTTGGAAATGGATTCACCATATAACACCTATAAAAACCGAGGCGTCCCACCAGGACCGATTACCATGCCCGATATCTCATCCATCGATGCCGTTTTGAACCCGGAAAAGCATGAATATTTCTTTTTTGTGGCAGATGTTTCCAACTTCGGATATCACATGTTTGCCAAATCTTTGGCGCAACACAACCGAAATAAAGTGCAGTACACCCGATGGCTGAACGAACAAAAAGTACTCAGATAGTGCTGTTTGGCGTTAATTTTCAACCATTTAACGGATTTTAAGCCACATTTAAGAAAACCTTAGGAACTTTACCCGACCCATTAACCTAAATCCACCTACATTTGCCGGCCAAATTGATTTTTGATACGTATATGTATTGAGATCACAAATATGAACATTATGAAAAGATGGATAGGTTTTATACTACATCTTGCCATGATTGTAGTTTTAACAAGTTTTGGTACTTATACCATCACTAAGAAAAAGCTGTCAGAAGTTCCTGATTTTCTTAAAGTAGAAGAGAACTTGGAGCTTTTTGCACCTCAAGATTCCATCGCAGGAATTGTTGAAGAAGAACTAACTCCCCCCTTTCTTGGTAAAAAATTCTACGGATTTAAAGAAGCATTGGCTTTTAAAGAATCCCAAGGAAGATATCATGTAGTAAACACATTAGGTTATTTAGGAAAATACCAGTTCGGCAGTAGCACACTTCATTTGATGGGAGTGTACGACATCGACAGTTTTTTGGATGACCCAGAACTACAGGAAAAAGTATTCGAGACCAATATTGCTCGAAACAAATGGATTTTGCGTAGAGACATTAAACGTTTTAACGGAAAAACCATCGGGGGAATCAAAGTGACTGAATCCGGAATTATCGCTGCCGCGCATTTGGCAGGAGCCGGAAACGTTAAAAAATATCTACGATCTTACGGTAAAGAAGATGTAACAGATGCTTATGGTAGTAATATTTCCTACTATTTAAAAAAGTTTGGAGGCTACGATATTTCCAATATTGAACAAAAGCGAAACGCTAAGGTTTAATGAGTTAACAGCTGTAAAATGAATTCAAGCCCGATTTATTCGGGCTTTTTTTATGCCTGAATAATATAAATGGTAGGTCTTTTGTCCAAATCCACCTCAATTTCACTCCACTCATGAACGCTTTTGGTGCTGATAAACTCTGTTGGCAATGTAATGTCACAAGCAATGCACAGCTTGGTATTGTTCTGAAGGGTGCGTAGCAAGTCTTTGAGAAATTTATTATTGCGATAAGGAGTTTCCATAAAAATTTGGGATTGTCCTTTTTCCCGTGATAACTTTTCCAATTGTTTCACCGTTTTCTTGCGTTCGGCATTATCGATGGGTAAATAGCCATTAAATGCAAAATTTTGACCGTTCATTCCACTGCTCATCATGGCCATCAAAATAGAGGAGGGACCAACCAGCGGCACTACCTGAATACGTTTTTCGTGCGCCACTTTTACTACCGAGGCTCCCGGGTCTGCAATGCCGGGACATCCCGCTTCAGATAAAATCCCAACATCAAACCCGTGAATACAAGGATCTAAAAAAGCTGGAATATCTTCAAGGTTGGTGTATTTATTTAGGGTTTGAATATGAAGGTCGGGCTGGGATTTGCTCGGACTCACTCTTTTAATGAATCGGCGTGCTGTCTTTTCATTTTCAACAATATAATGGTCTATCCTTTCAATGTTCCCTTTTACGGAGAGGGGCAGTACCTCCAAGGGGGCATTGTCTCCAAGTGTTGTGGGAATCAAGTAAAGTTTGCCCACTACCAGACTAGGTTTGTCCTGTTCCATAGGCTTAATTTACCTTTTTTGCAATTGCCTCACAAGCCTCATCGATCATTTGATAGACTTTTTCAAACCCATCAACACCACCATAATAAGGGTCGGGTACTTCGGTGATTCCCAAATTAACTTCGCTGAGTAATAATTTTACCTTTTGCAGTTCACTTTCCGAACTTGCCAAACTGGAAACGTTCGACAAATTGCTGCGGTCCATCACATAAATGTGGTCGAACTCCTGAAAATCTTTTGAGGTGAACTTTCTGCATTTTTGAAAACTGATGTCCAATCCATACTTGCGGGCCACATCAATAGATCTTGAATCTGGTGGGTTGCCCACATGATATCCGGCTGTTCCTGCAGAATCGACAAAAACAGTAGTAGAATCTACTTTGGATTTTAAAATACCTTCTGCCAATGGTGACCTGCAAATGTTGCCCAAGCAGACCATCAAAACTTTGGTTTTCATAAAATTGAAGGGATTAACTGAACTTTTTGCTCAAGTCTTCGATATACTTTCTAAACTGCTTATCGGTTTCGGCAAGGTTGTCCACTGTTTTACAAGCATGCAGTACTGTGGCATGGTCGCGTTTTCCAATTTGGGAACCGATACTGGCCAAAGATGCCTTGGTGAACTTTTTAGCAAAGAACATGGCCAATTGGCGAGCTTGTACAATGTGGCGCTTACGGGTTTTTGACTGCAAGGTGGCCACGTCCATTTCAAAATAATCGGATACCACTTTTTGAATGTAGTCGATGGAAACCTCTCGTTTGGTATTTTTTACAAACTTCTCTACCACCTGTTGAGCCAATTCCAAGGTTACCTCACGTTTGTTGAAAGAAGATTGTGCAATCAATGAGATGATGGCGCCTTCCAACTCACGAATGTTGGTCTTGATATTTTTGGCCACATGGTCCACAATTTCCTCTGGCATTTCAACCCCATCCCTGTACAATTTGTTTTTAAGGATGGAAACACGGGTTTCGTAATCCGGACTTTGCAACTCGGCAGAAAGACCCCATTTAAAACGGGATAACAAACGCTGCTCAATATCCTGCATATCCACAGGAGCTTTGTCCGAGGTTAAAATTACCTGCTTACCATTTTGGTGTAAGTGATTGAAAATATGGAAAAATACATCTTGGGTTCCAGATTTACCGGACAGAAACTGTACATCATCAATAATAAGTACATCAATCAACTGGTAAAAATGGATAAAATCGTTTCTGGTATTCTTTTTTACCGACTCAATATATTGTTGGGTAAATTTTTCCGCAGAAATATAAAGAACTGTTTTTTCAGGGTATTTGTCCTTTATTTCAACACCAATGGCATGTGCCAAGTGGGTTTTTCCCAAGCCAACCCCACCAAAAACCAATAATGGGTTAAAAGAAGTTCCCCCGGGTTTGTTGGCCACGGCCATACCCGCAGAGCGAGCCAAACGGTTGGAATCTCCTTCCAAGAAATTATCGAAATTATAGTTGGGATTTAATTGGGATTCTATTTTGATGTTTCGGATACCGGGAATCACAAAAGGATTCTTAAGTTCCGGGCTTTTGGAGGTGATTGGCACATCCAATTCTTGTGGACCTACCGCTGTACGGTTTGAACTTGGAATCTGTTCGGTGAACGGTTCTTTGTTCCCGTACTTGTTCTCCATTTTTATAATGTAAATCAGCTTGGCATTGGTTCCCAGTTCACGGGTCAATGCAACCTTTAAAAGCTTAACGTAATGTTCCTCGAGCCATTCGTAGAAAAACTTGCTGGGCACTTGAATGCTCAATGCCTTATCGGTGAGCTTAATAGGCTTGATAGGTTCAAACCATGTTTTGAATGCCTGCGGTTGGATGTTATCCTGGATAAAAGCCAAACAATTGTTCCATACGGAATTAGCAGTGACACTCAT